>JAZLKI010000017.1:0-4827 GCA_045597485.1 Treponema sp. | reverse complement strand
GTTTTGCGTAAAACAATTGGTTCCAGCTGTATATTCATATGGAACAATTGTCGTATTATCTGTACCACTTACAAGTTTTATTAGCTGTTCTCTAACAAAAAGATTTTTTACACCACCACCAGCATCATATCCTGTACAGTCGACAGTAAGCTGACTGGTATGATTAGTCTTAAATGTTTCTGATGTCCAGTCTGTAAATTGACTGTTTTCCATCTCTTCTGCTGTTGCATTTCCATCTGCTAAAGTTTTATATGCTTTAAAAGAACGAATCTCTGGCGCAATTTTATCTAGTGTTTTATTAATGCGATACGTCCAGGTTTTATCTTCATTAAAAAATATATTACCACCAACGGAAATATTTGAAAGTAGCAATGATACCGTAATCTCTTTTTCTGTTTCTAATGAATCTTCAGGTATTATTAAATTACGTGAATTAACTGAAATAATGAGTGTATGTCCCCCATTTTCCATTTTTGGTTTTGTAAAATAATAGAACGGGTTTTTATTGTCTATAAGATTTTTTCCACCAGCAGAAATCTCGATATTTTTAAATTGATCAAGTTCTTCATTATAAAAATCACTTAATTCAAGTGCATAATTAAAAGTTATAAAAATACTGGTATCTTGAGAAATTGCAGTTCTATTATCATTTGGAAATTTTTCTGTAATACTTGGAATTTCGTAATAAGATGGTGTAATTGTAATTCCATTTGGGATATATTTTAAAACAGTAATTTTAGTTGTGGCGGAAGAATCTGCAAAAGAAACTACATCCTTAAGTTCGTTATTTGTACCATACTCAAAAACATTCCATTTTTTAAACACAAAATTTGTTGCAGGAATATAAGAAATATCATAACTGTCGGTAACTTTAACAGTTTTATCATCAGTAGGTTTTATAGTCCCTGCTTTATTATCCACCATAAAATGAATTGTCATTGACGGTGCATTTGAATATACTATTTGTTGCTCAATACTTTCTTTTAATTCACTGCCTCTCAAGAAATTTTCGCAAGAAACAAAACAAAAACAAACCAAACAAAACAAAACAAAACTATAAGCACTTTTATATTTTACAAAACTTTTCAAAATATCTCCTGCTACTTTCTTCTTTCAATCTAGAATAATTATAATGGTTTATCTTACCAGTGCCTAGTTCAGTTTATGAAAGCCTCCAACAAGGCGGTTGGTTTTATCGTTGCCGTTATTCAGGTTTTCGACCTACTTATAAATTTTTTTACAAATCCTTAACAAAGTTTACTCACAGAATTAACATAGCTCCTTTAGATTAAAGACAACAAAGGCCTCCATGACATGAAGAAGTACACTTTAGGAAGGCCTACACAAGGAGTTATTATGAAAACAAATCTTAAAAAAATTATTGCAGCTGCTGTTGTAGCTGGAATTACAATGTCGGTTTTTGCTGCACCTAAATTCAACAACAAAAAATCAATTTCAGTTTTGAGCCGCGAAGATGGCAGTGGAACTCGTGGTGCATTTATCGAACTTTTTGGCATTGAAAAAAAAGATGCTAACGGAAAAAAAGTTGACTACACAACAGACGAAGCAGCCATTACAAATTCCACAGCAGTTATGCTTACAAGTGTTGCCGGTGACAATTACGCAATCGGTTATGTTTCTTTAGGTTCATTGAACGATTCTGTAAAAGCCGTAAAAATTGATGGTGCTGATGCTACAGTTGCAAACATTAATAATGGTTCTTATAAAATCAGCCGTCCATTCAATATTGCAGTAAAAGAAGGGCTCTCCCCTGCTGCACAGGATTTTGTGAACTTTATTGTAAGTGATGAAGGTCAGAAAATTATCGCTGCTAACAAGTACATCAAGATTCAGAATACAAAAGCTTACAGCTCGAACAAAGCAAGCGGAAAAGTTGTAGTTGCAGGTTCTTCTTCGGTTTCGCCAGTTATGGAAAAATTGATTGAAAGCTACAAGAGCGTAAATCCAAACGCAAAAATTGAACTCCAGACTTCCGACAGTACAACTGGCGTTACAAATGCAATCAACGGAACTTGTGATATCGGAATGGCCAGCCGCGCTCTTAAGGATTCAGAAATTGCAAAAGGCGTTCAGGAAGTTACAATTGCTATTGATGGAATTGCTGTGATTGTAAATAAGGCTAACCCAATTGAAAATATGACTAAGGGTCAGGTAGAACAGATTTTCACAGGAGCTGTTTCTAAGTGGAGTGATGTGAAATAAGAGCTGGAGGGGGAAAGCGAACGGACTACCCCTTCTAGCGGGTGTGTAAGGTCGCTGGCGACCGTTGTTCTATAGCAAGGCGTTAAAAAAAATGCACTACATTTTTTAGCCTTACCATTACCAATCGACGGCCCGCAACGCCTGTCCTTTTATATAAAATCGCCAAAATTACCACTCTAAATGGATAAAAATGAACTTTGGAGTGGTAAAAACATTAATAGTTACCTATCTAAAACTTCTTATTTTATGTAATTTACCACCTAAAAAGGAGGATTTTACCTTTGGAGTGGTAAATTTGGCTGCCCAAGGCCATCTGAGGCCGGCTGTTTCATGGAAATTACCACCTAAAGAGGCAAATTTCGCCTTCAGGGTGGTAAAATTGCCTTCCCAAGGCCATCTGAAGCTGGAAGATTTACGAAAATTACCACCTAAATTGCATAATTTGTCATTTAGAGTGGTAATTTCTCCTTGTTGGACTAAATCCTGCTTATTTTCCCCAGAACATATTCTTATTACTTGGAATATTATTTTCATCAACAACATATTCAGTCATATCAGAATCTATCATTGCCCATTTATTATGTTCAGGTAACCAGACAATATTTAGTCCGAGTTCCGTTCAACGTAATTACCCCAATATGGATTTGTACAAGAAGTTAAAAAACATAAACATATAAAGATAGTAAAAATGATAACTCGTTTGATTGAATGATTCATGAATTGTCTCTCCGGGAAGTTATATTATGGTTGACGACCCTCCAAAAATTGCGGGTTGTTATACATATTATGATTATGGAGTAGTTCTTTTTAGCGGAAGGATGTTTTAAATAAAAGTCTCTGGCTTTTGACTGACCAGGGCCTCTATTGTTTGATTTATCGCAAAAACACCGATTAAAATACCACAAAAACACAGAATAAAACACCGCAAAAACACCGAATAAAATAGCACAAAAAAGCCGAATATGATATATTTACATCAAGGTGAAATATGGACTATTTAAAGCGAGTAGCAGACGATGAATTGGAATTCAGGCTTGAATGCAGTGGTGCAGTATTGATTCAAGGCCCAAAATGGTGTGGCAAGACAACTACAGCAACACAACAGGCAAAAAGCATTATAAAGCTTCAGGATACAGACAAGAATGAAGGATATAAACAGACAGCCCTTGTAAAGCCATCTCTTTTACTTAGAGGGGATAATCCAAGACTTATAGATGAGTGGCAGGAAATCCCAGTTCTTTGGGATACTGTAAGAAACTCCGTTGATGAAAAGAATGACACCGGACTTTATATACTCACTGGTTCAAACTCAATAGACAAAGATAAAATAATGCATTCTGGAACAGGAAGAATATCTAGAATGAGAATGGATACAATGTCCTTATATGAAACAGGAGAATCGAATGGAACGGTTTCCTTGATGGAACTGTTTAAAAATCCTACAGCAGATATTGAAGCTAAATCTGATCTTGATGTCGAACAATTGGTCTTTGCCGCATGCCGTGGAGGATGGCCTGCTCAAATTTCTCGAAAAAGTGATAGGGCAAAACTTCAGATTGCTAGAGATTATGTAACCAGTGTTTGTGAAATTGATATTTCAACAGTTGATAAAGTAAAAAGAAATCCAATCTGGGCAGAACAGATTTTAAAATCCTATGCTAGAAATATCTCAACTCTTACAAAAACATCAAATATTTTGAAAGATGTGGTATCAGCTTCAGAAAGTATAGCTCAAGATACTTTAGACTCATATATAAGGGCTTTAGAGAAACTTTATGTAATTCAGGATATTGAGGCATGGTGTCCATCTATCAGATCTGCTACGGCAATTCGTTCGGGGAAAAAACGTGGATTTTGTGATCCTTCCATTGCTGTAGCTGCATTGGGACTTTCACCAGATTATTATCTGACAGATTTTCAGTCATTTGGTTTTATATTTGAAAGTCTTTGTATGCGTGATTTGAGGGTTTATTCATCTAGGGATGAAGGAAAACTTTCTTATTATCATGACCGATATGACCTTGAAGCTGACTGTGTATTGCACCTAAAAGATGGAAGATATGCTTTGATAGAGTTCAAACTCGGGAACAGAGAGATTGATGAAGGAAGCAGCCATTTGTTGAAAATAAAGGATCTTGTAAGAGAGTATAATAAAACCGAAAAGGGACCAAAGTTACGTGAACCGGATTTATTGATAGTGATTACAGGGACAGAGATGGCTTATAGAAGACCAGATGGTGTATATGTCGTCCCAATTGGATGTTTGAAAGATTAGGTTTAAATACTGCGGCTTCTTGAAAATAGAAATGGTGTTATAACGGTCGCAGAACTTCAGGAAATGGGAGTTACACGAAAAGCAATCTATGAATTACAAAAATATGAATATCTCGAAAAAGTAGAACTTGGTGTATACAGAAGAAAAGGTCAGGATGAGGATCTTCTTTATGAAACACAGAAGCAGTTGAGACTGTGAAAATCTTTCTGTAAATTCAAAACATAGTAGGACTGTGATATAATAAAACACAGGAGCCAACTATGGCAAAAGACAAAATTCCCCCACACAAAGTGGAAATGACAGAAGGCAAACGAGAAATAATCAAAGGC
>JAZLKI010000016.1:0-2471 GCA_045597485.1 Treponema sp. | reverse complement strand
TAAAGCAAATCCAGAACCATCATTGCAACTTGATTTCCAATAAACTGCTGTACAAAATCAACAATTACTAAATCCTGCATCTGTGGTGGATAATCCTTTGCAACTACAATTGCCTGATCCAAAGCGTAACCTGCAAACTGGTCTACAATTTCTTTATCCAACGCTGGAATCAGTTTGTCAAAATCATTAAAGCTTCCCTTTACAATCATGATGTTGATTTTCTCATTTCCAGTAAGGAATTTGCGTTCGTAAAGGCGGTCGTATTTTTCCTTGTTGGCAGTGGTATCTGCAATTGCACCAGTCATAACTTCGTAAATGTATTCATAATCTTCAGTTTTGTTGTTCATCCACGTGCCGGTTCTGCTGTCAAAACGACTATCTGCAGACCAGGAATAAAGACTTGGATATTTTTTAGAATCTCGAGTCATAATTCCGCAGCAGTTATAATCTACTTGAGCTTCATTTATAGAGAACTTATAATCTGGATCGGCAATTTCTACATCTATGAAAGCTTGTGCAAAATAGTCGCCGCCATCCAATGTTTTAATCCGATATTTTGAAACATCCTTCTCCACAGGAAGTTGACATTTTGAAGTAATTCCATAGAAAATTGCAGCTGCTTCAAACAATTCTCTGTTGCCATCTGGAATATAAACATCTGTCAATTTTTCAACTGCAGCCCGAACCTTTGGCACATATTTTTCTGCAAGAATTTCCGCAGCTTTAATTTTCTGTTTAAGAACATTTTCACCCATTTCAAGAGAAATCTTTTTAGGCGAAAACTTCACAGAAGTTGTAAAACGCTTTTGTGCAGTTTCAACAAGAAATCCATTTTCTGTCAGAAGATTAATTCTATCTTCCAGAAAAACTGGGGTCATGCCTAATTCTTCAGCAATTTCTTCCACTGTTTTAGGTTCAAAATAAACACTGTAAACAATATTCTGATTTAATTTATCATTAAGATAATATTCTGGTCCGCCATTTGTTCCAGGTTTTCCGCTGTGACCAAATCCCTTAACCTGAATTGGGTTAATTCCTAAATTTCCAACCTTTCTTTCCATAGAAAAGCCCTCCTTTAATTCGTTACGAGCCTTGTTCAAATGCCACTTTACAGTTCCTTCCGTAAGGTTCTGCTCCCCGGCAATCTGATGGATAGATTTATCCTGATAATAAAAGGAATAAACGATTTTTCGGCGGGTGGAAGATAAAAATCCAATTTCTTTACGAAGCTTGGACAATTCTTCTTCTGCTTCAGTTAATTCTACAAAATCAACCTTATCAAAATATGAAATTTCCATGCCATCAATAGCCACACCCTGTTTCTTTTTAGTTTCAGAAACGTACTTGGCGTAGGTATGCTGGCAGATTCTCCAGACGTAACCTTCCATGTTCACAACTTCATCTGCCTGAAGTAATGAAAGGTAAACTTCCTTCAGCATTTCACCACACAATTCTTCTGCCTCGTCATAAGAAAAGGACTTTTTCATAGCAAAGCCGAAAATCTTTTTTGAGTACTCAACAATAATCTGATCAGTTGTTTTTTTATCCATTTTATTCGCGCTCTTTGCCTATATAGTGCAGAAGGTTTTAAAAAGGTTGGTGATTTTTTATTTTTTTTTTAATTTTAATCTTTTTTTTTCATAAAGAAATTGCCTTTTAATACTTTTGTTTGCAGTATATTTACAAAGGCATTAGGGTCTGCATTTTTTATTGCATGAATAACTTTGCCTTCTTCATCGCTGGAAACAACTGTATAAATCATTTTGTGTTGTTCTTTTGAGTATCCGCCTTCACCTGTAAAAACTGTTGCTGCATGATTTACAGTCTGGCGAACTGCATCTACAATTTCATTAGGCTTACTGCTAACAATCAGCAAGGTAGATTTTTGATAACGCTTGTACAAGAGATTTAGAATCTGTGTACTTACATATTGAAAAATGATTGAATACAAGGCGCGGTTCCATCCAAAAAGCAAGCCGAAAATCACCAGAACACAACAGTTTCCAATAAAAATATAATTCCAGATGCTTTTGCCGGTTTTTTCAGAAACTATGATAGAAATAAAATCTGTGCCACCGCTAGTTGCTCCAGCAAAAAGTGCAAGACAAACGGCAGTGCCATTTACAATTCCACCAAAAACTGTACATAAAAGCACATCCTGAGTTATATCGAGACCAGGAATAATATCTGTAAGCAATCCGGAAAGAATAACAACCCACAGTGAAAACAAAGTAAACTTTTTTCCAACGTATTTGAAGCAGAAAGCTGCTGGTACAATATTCATTGCCCAGTAAACAACACTATATGGAAGATTGATATTTAGATAAGTCTTAAAAACTTCCTGAAGCAGCAAAGTGATTCCAGAAAATCCTCCAGGAAGAAGACCTCCAATATGAACAAAAGTATTAATGTTTACAGCCATAAGAACTGCAGAGGCAGTAACCAGCAAAAAGCGTGTAATATTTTTCATA
>JAZLKI010000015.1:0-9918 GCA_045597485.1 Treponema sp. | reverse complement strand
AGCTATGACACTCGGTACAAAAATCGTTGTAATGAAAGACGGTGTTATCCAGCAGATCGGTGCTCCATTGTACCTCTACAACAACCCAATCAATAAATTCGTTGCAGGATTCATCGGAACTCCTCCAATGAACTTCTTGACTGTAAAAGTTCTCGAAAAGAACGGAAAAATCGTTTGTGATGAAGGTTCTTTCGAAATCAACCCAACAGAAGAACAGGCTAAGGCTCTTAAAGATTACGTTGGAAAAGAAGTATCTTTCGGTATCCGTCCAGAAGATTTGACATACGTAGACAAGCCAGCTGACAAAGATGATATGCAGATGAAGATTACTAACAAGGAACCACTTGGTGCTGAAACACACTTGTACCTCCAGTCAAACAAAGGTCAGTCAGTTATCGCTAAGACAACTGCTGCTGCTGACTTCCGTTTGGGAGATTCAATCAACGTTGTTCCTAACATGGAAAAAGCTAAATTCTTCTCTATGGAAGAAGGCGAATTGAACATCTGTGATCAGATTGAAAAGAAATGGTAATTTGACCTTTTAGGCTAAAATTACTATTATAGAAGCACACTCAGTAATGGGTGTGCTTTTTTATTTTTAAAATAATAATTAGAAAAAAGTATATTTTGTTTTCAGCGTTGCTGATATTAATTTTTTTAATTTTTTTGAGGTCTTTATGAAAAAGATTTTGTCTTTAGTTTTTGTTTCTGCACTTGCACTTTCAGCAGCATTTGCACAGGTTTTACCAAGTGTTGGTTTCAAAAATACTTTATGGTCTGGTTTTGGACAGCAGTTTCCAGAATATAAAAATGCTGTAGATGGTTATAAGACACCAAATGTTCGCTTTTATGGTTTATATGAAACTTTACAGGCTCGTGTTGATATTGCACAGTTTACAGTAGAAGGAATGTTGAATTGGGCCGCAGAAACTATGTGGAATGGTGATAACGATTTTACTGGTCTTAAATTTTATAATACTAAAAAAACTGCTTTTTATTATACAAATAATATTAATCAGGGTGATAATATAACAAATGGTGAAACAGACAGTTATTATGTAAACTTTTTGTGGAATATTTATGGTAAAGAAAAACATGATTTGGATTTTGGTGTAGGTACACGTTTGGAATGGAAAATAGGTCCTGCTCCAACTTGTTTTGGTCATTATTGGGAACCATATGCTCATGTTTCTCAGGGTGGTTTAAAAGCTGCTGCGCCAGGCGGTGCTGACGTTGCTGGTTTTACACGCTATGACAATATTTATGCTGACCATGCAATTGGTCTTCGCTACCGTTATGGTGATTTTATTGAAATTGGAACTTCTATTCCTGACGGAGCAACTACAAATTCATTATTCTTAAATGCTGCGTTTGCTGTAAAACCTGCAGACTTCTTTAGAGCTGCTGTGGCATTCTATGAAATTGGAAGTCACAGTACAGATATGTATACAGGACTTTCTTTGTATTTTTCTAAAGTTAATATTGATGCTTATTTGCAGATTAACGATATTGGAAACACAGATGAAGCTAAAACTTGGGGTACAGGTGCAACATTTACTTTCTATCCTGCTAAAAACTTTATGATTCGCCCAGAAGGTGGAGTAACAGTTTACAGACAGTCTTATATTACTCCTGCATGGTATGTAGGTGGAAGACTTAACTGGGATATTAACAATAAAATCAGTTTAGGAGCATTCTCTTCACTTGCATGGGGTGCATCAAACGATTACTGGCAGGATGATGATGTTGCAGAAAGAAGAAAGCATGGTATTCCAGATGCTTTAACTTATTCAGTTACAAAATCATGGTACGGTGGATTTATCTTCGATGTTCGCCCAGATATTACATTTATTCTTGACCAGAGAAGTTCTATTTCTGCAGCATTCGATTACCAGTACAGAATTGCTTATAACAAAGATGATTATTCTGTTTGGGGAACTGGAATTTACTGGACTTACAGAAGATAATTAGAATATGACTAAGA
Organism: Treponema sp.; assembly: GCA_045597485.1. Lineage (GTDB taxonomy): Bacteria > Spirochaetota > Spirochaetia > Treponematales > Treponemataceae > Treponema_D. Next base: position 7,934 of record JAZLKI010000015.1, on the reverse strand, counting down.
ATTCCCTTGTACTTTATAAAAATCAGCCAGCTGTAGTAATTGATAAGGATGGCGAAAAATTTTTAATTAAATTTTGTACTCAGCCTGCAACTCCAACTGGAAAAAAAGCCGTTTATGGAGAACAGAAGGTTCGTGAAAAAGATGTAGTGCTTCTTCATGAAGGGCCTGTTTCTTCAATTGAAAATGTTCTGGCTTTTAATGATAGTGAAATTTCAAATCAGCTGATGGAAACTTATGAACTATTATTGTCTGATGAAAGTACAGCTTCTGAACCTATAAGTTTAAATGATTTGGCAGAGTATGCCCGTTCTGGACTTAAAGCTGATGAAGCATGGGGATTTTATAGCAAACTTTCTGCAGATATACATTTTTCTATGTCTGCAGAAGAATTTAAAAATGGAAATATAATTTTTAATCTTCGGTCTCAAGAAGAAATTGATGCAATAAATCAAAAAAATTACGAAAAAGAGCATGAGGCAGAAATCCGAACTGCATTTATAAACCGCTTGAAAAATAAACAGCTTGAACTTCCAGGCGATGCAAAGTTTATGGGTGAAGTTGAGGCTTTTGCTTTATGTAAAACAGACAAATCAAAGGTTCTGGTAGAAGCAGGTGTTCCACAAACAATTGAACGAGCTCATCAGCTTCTTATAGAAACTGGCATTTGGGATGTAACAAAAAATCCTTATCCAACTCGGTTTGGTTTCAGTTTTGATTCTGCCCGTGAGCAGTTAGGAGCTATGCCAGAAGAGGAACGTGTTGATATTCCCGGTTATGCTTACGCTATAGATAGTGAAAGTTCGACCGACCCAGATGATGCAGTTGCCTATGATGGTGAATATTTATGGGTTCATATTGCAGACCCTGCAAGTTCTGTTGCCCCAGATTCTGCAATTGACCTTGCAGCCCGTGGCAGGGGAACAACCCTTTACATTCCAGAAGGGGCATCCCGTATGCTTTGCGAAAGCTGTCTTGAAGATTATGCCCTTGGATTAAAAGAAAATTCTTCAGCCTTATCGTTTAGAATTAAACTGGATTCTGAAAGTCAGATTGAAGAATGTGAAGTAATGAAGACTCATGTAAAGGTAAAGCGTCTTACTTATAAACAGGCAGAAGAACTTAAAGAATCTCCAGAATTAAAACCTTTGTTTGAAATTACCCGAAAAAATAGGGAACGTCGCGAAGCAAATGGTGCTGTAACAATTCAAATGCCAGAAGTTCATATTACAGTTGATAAAGAAACAAAAAAGGTAACTGTTTCTCCTGACGAAAAGTACGAAAGTAATGAAATGATTGCAGAATGTATGATTATGGCAGGTGAAGGTGCCGCCAGATTTGCATTTAAAAATCAAATCCCATTTTCTTTTGCAAGCCAGGAAGCTCCCGAATTCCCTGAAGAAATTCCAGAAGGGTGGGCCGGTAGTTTTGCAAAAATTAAATGTATGCGTAAGCGTTCTGTAGGAATTACACCGGCTCCTCATGCAGGACTTGGTGTCAGCTTTTACAGTCAGGTAACATCTCCTTTGCGCCGTTATGGGGACCTAATTGCTCATCAGCAGTTACGGGCTTTTATAGGTGGAGGTTATGTTCTTGGCAAAGACGAAATGCTGGAACGTGTAGCTGCAGGAGATGCTGCTTCTATAGCTGCAAAAAAAGCAAGCCGACTTAGTGATACTCACTGGAAGCTTGTTTATCTTCTTCAAAATCCAGAAAATGAATATGAAGCTTTCTGTATAGACCGTCGTGGAAATGACGCTTTATTCCTTATTCCTGCTCTTGATATGCAGACAAGTTTACAGAATACAGGTGATTTCCAGCTGAATCAAAGTGTGGTTTTAAAAATGTCGAAAGTGGATATTACAACTCAAAATGTAATGTTCCAAATTCAATAAAACGGTAAACACTTTTCACTTTATACTATTCACTTTTCACTTATATATCACTATAATTACTTCCAAAAATTAAATTTTTACGAGGTACTCTATGATCGTAATGAAATTTGGCGGTTCATCTGTCGCAAATGCTGAAAGAATTAAGCATGTAGCTTCTATTATTAAAGCTTATCAGGATAAACGTCCTGCAGTTGTTTTGTCTGCTATGGGAGATACAACTGACCATCTTTTGGAAGCTGCAGATAAAGCTGTTGAGGGAGTAGTTGATGTAGCCGGAGTTGCAAAACTTCACGAAGATACAGCTGCTGAACTTGGAATTAACATTGATACTATTCAGGCTCTTTTGACAGAATTAAAACAGCTTCTTACTGGTATTTCAATGCTTAAAGAAATCAGTAAACGTTCACGAGACTACCTTGTTTCCTTTGGTGAAAGAATGTCTGTTCGAATGATGGCTGCGTATCTTGAATCACAGGGAATTCCTGCAAAATTCTACGATGCATGGGATGTAGGTATTGTTTCAGACTCGAATTACATGTCTGCAGAATTGCTTGAAGAAGTTTGGGATAATATTCCTCAGAAATTGAATGACTATAAAAATGGACAGGATAAATCAATTCCAATCGTAACAGGTTTTATTGCAAAAGATAAAAAAGGTCACATTACAACATTAGGACGTGGCGGTTCAGATCTTACAGCTACAATGATTGGTGCTGCAATGCGTGCAGAAGAAGTTCAGACTTGGAAAGATGTTGATGGTATTCTTACAACAGACCCTCGCGTAGTAAAAGAAGCTGTTCCAGTTCCAGAAGTAACTTACGAAGAGGCTCAGGAACTCGCTATGTTTGGTGCGCAGGTTCTTCATCCTCGTTCAATGTTGCCTGTTCGTAAAACAGGAACTCCAGTTCGTGTAAAGAATTCTTATAATATCTCTAGTCCTGGATCTATTATTGTTGAAAAACATGCAGGAAAAGTTCCTCCAGTTTGTGCAATTACAACTGTAAAACATATTCAGGTTATTGATATTGTTTCATCTCGTATGCTTGGAGCTTGTGGTTTCCTTGCACATGTATTTAATAACTTCCTTAAATGGAATATCTCAATCGATGTAATTGCAACTTCAGAAGTTTCAGTATCTTGTACAGTAAATACAAAAAATGATTTGTCTGGATTAATTAAGGACCTTGAAGAAGCTAGTCAGGTTACAGTTAAGAAAGATAAAGCTATTGTTACAATCATTTGTGATGCAGCTCATTCTTCTGCAATTTTAGCAAGTGGTTTTGATGCTTTGGCAGATGAAGGTATTAACGTTCAGATGATTTCACAGGGTGCTTCAAAAGTTAATATCAGTATGATTGTTGATGATGAAGAAGCTGATAGAACTGTAAAGATTTTGCACGCTGCATATTTTAACTAATGTAAACGCTGCTGTTTGGAGGAAAAAATGAAGATTGCTTTAGTAGGATATGGAAAAATGGGGCACATGATTGAACAGTGTGCTAAACGTGCTGGTCATGAAGTTGTGGCTACAATTGATGTTTTTGCAGATGATGCTTCGGTAAAAATTTCTGCTGGTGATACAGATGCTATGGTTCGTGCTGTAAAATCTAGTGGGGCAGAAGGTGTAATTGAATTTACTCATCCAACATCTGTTATTGCTAATGTTAAAGCATTGCTTCCACTTGGTTTGCCACTTGTTGTAGGTACTACTGGCTGGAATGATAAACATGAAGAAATTGCAGCTTATGCAAAAGATGTTGGTGGAACTGTAATGACTGCAGGTAACTTTTCTATTGGTGTAAATATGTTCTATAAGATTGTAGAAGAAGCTGCAAAAATTATGTCTGAGTATAAAGATTATGATGTTGCAACTTGGGAAGCTCATCATAATCAGAAAGCAGATTCACCATCTGGAACAGCATTGGAAGTTGCCCGCCGTGTAATGCTTGGTTATAAAAATAAGACTGAAATTGTTACAGATGCATTCCATGAACGTCCAAAAGAAAATCAACTTCATGTAAGCTCAACTCGCTGTGGAAATATTCCTGGAACTCATAAAGTTTTCTTTGATGGAACTGCTGATACTATTGAACTTACACATACAGCACGCAGCCGTGAAGGTTTTGCGGTAGGAGCTGTAGAATCTGTTGTGCATTTGAATAATGCAATTAAAACTGGAAAACTTGCGAAAGGTAATTTGTACGGTTGGGACGATTTGTTCTAATTTGTTAGCGCAGCATTAATACATTAGAAAATGATATTAATGTTTGTGCAGCAACCAATAAGACTAGTTTTACAGGTTTTCCTAACTTGAACTTAAATTTATTGATATCAAGAAAATAGAAAACAACAAGTGCTGTGTTTATTATTGCTCCTGCAAATAATAAAATAGTGCTTGTTGTTTTTTTATTTATAATGAATACAAAACTTAGTAAGGCTAAAAATCCTGAAAGTAGGATTCCAATTACTGGGTATGTATAGGTGTGAAATTTTTGTTTACCTGCGAGAATACAGGTTATTGCACTAATTACTAAGAAAATAATGGCAAATATTGTTATTGTAACTCCAGAAATCCTGTAAATATAGAAGGCTGAATAATATAAATTAATCCATACGGCCATAGAAATTGCATAGCAGATTCTTGCACAAAGAGTCAGAATTCTTTTGTTTTCAAAAATAAAGAATACCTGAGCAATTATTACAAAAAAGAAAGTGATCGATGAAATTACAATAATATGGAATGAATCAGGAAGTTGATTTTTTAAGAATAAAAGATTCAGTGCCCCAATTAATGGAATAATAAAAACCGACGAAATATTTGCAAGTAATACTATTTTTTTGCAAAAACCTACTATATAAAGTGCTGTGAAAACTGCAATAAACGAATATAAAATCCAATAAATAGCTGACATATATAATCCCAATGTAATAACAGCATTTTATCATAGAAAAGTTATTTTTAATAGCAGATTTGTAACAACTCCAATAATTCTTCAATTGAAATAAAATCGACATTTCTATATAATTATGTCATTAAAATCGGGCTAATGTTTCGATTTTTTTTGAAAACTTTTATTAAGGATAAATATATGACAATTACTGAAATGCTTGGTCAGAGCGGACTTCTGACTTTGCTTGGTATGTGTGTTGTTTTTGGATTTATCATTATCATGATTTTGTGTATGAAATTGCTTCATGCGTTAGTTCATGCATTCAAATTGGATAAAGAAGAACCTGCTAAAACAACAGTGGCTTCAACTCCAGCTCCTGCTAGAGATGATGGTGCAATTATTGCTGCAATTGCGGCTGCCGTACATGACAAGGCATTAAATTCGTAATTATTGGGAGATATAAAAATGGCAAAAGTTGGAATTTCAGAACTTGCAATTCGTGATGCTCATCAGAGTCTTCACGCTACACGTATGACTACAGCAGATATGTTACCTGCTTGTGGTATGCTTGATAAAATTGGTTATAAATATGTTGAAGGATGGGGTGGAGCTACTTATGACTCTTGTATCCGTTTCTTGAACGAAGATCCATGGAATCGTCTCCGCAAACTTCACGCAGCAATGCCAAATACAAAAATCATGATGTTGCTTCGTGCTCAGAACCTTCTTGGTTATAAACACTATGCAGATGATGTTGTAGATAAATTCGTAGAAACAGCTGCTAAAAATGGTATTGGTTGTTTCCGTATTTTCGATGCTTGTAACGACCCACGTAACATGGAACGCGCTACAAAAGCTGCTAAAAAATCTGGTGTAGATGTTCAGATGGCTATTTCTTATGCCGTAACACCATTCCACACTAACGAAAAATATGCTGAATTGGCAAAAACATATGCAGACTTTGGTGCAGATTCTATCTGTATTAAAGATATGTCTGGTTTGCTTAAACCATATGAAGCTTATGACTTGGTAAAGAAAATTAAGGCTGTTTGTGATCTTCCAATCGAAATTCACTCACACGCAACAACAGGTCTTTCAGTTGCAACTCTCTTGAAAGCTGCTGAAGCTGGTGCTGACTGGCTTGATACTGCAATTTCTTCTATGTCTATGGGTACTTCTCACTCACCAACAGAAACTGTTGTAGAAATGCTCAAAGGTACAGAATGGGATACAGGTCTTGATACAGCTGCTCTTCTTGAACTTGCTGCTTATTTCCGTGATATTCGTACTCACTATTCTTCACTTGAATCAAAATTCTTGGGTGCTGATACTCGTATTCTTCTTTCACAGGTTCCAGGTGGTATGCTTTCTAACCTCGAATCTCAGCTTAAACAGCAGAATGCTGGTGACAAGATGGATGCTGTACTTGCAGAACTTCCAAAAGTTCACAAAGATGCAGGTTACGTTCCACTTGTAACTCCTACATCACAGATTGTAGGTACACAGGCTGTTATGAACGTTCTTATGGGACCTTACAAAGTAATGACTCAGGACTTCCGTAACTTGATTACAGGTAAGTTCGGTAAACTCCCAACAGATGCTAATCCAGACTTAGTAGCTACAGCTCTTAAACAGAACAACATGGAAAAAGTTATGACATGTCGTCCTGCAGATGAAATTGCTCCAGAATGGGACAAAATGGTTGAAGAAGCTAAAAAAGCTGGTGGTGACGGTTCTGATGAAGATACTCTCACATACGCAATGTTCCCTAATGTTGCTCCAAAATTCTTTGCTGATCGTTCTAAGGGACCAGTTGATGCTGCTTCTACATTTGCTAAGAAAGAAGCTGCTCCAGCTGCTGCTAAAGAAAATAAAGGTGGTTCATACACAATCAACGTTAATGGAACAGCTTACAATGTAACAACAGGTCCTGCTGGCGATTCAATGTCAGTAAATGTAAACGGAACTGCTTATAACGTATCATTTGGTGCTGCAGGTGCCGCTCCAGCTGCTGCAGCCGCTGCTGCTCCAGTTGTAACTGGTGGTGTTGATGTTAAAGCTCCAGTAGCTGGTACATTGCTTCGCTATGCTGTTGCAGAAGGTTCTCAGGTTAAGAAGGGTGATACAGTAATTATCGTTGAATCTATGAAGATGGAACTTGAAGTAAAAGCTCCAGAAGATGGAAAAATTTCATTCTCTGTACCAACAGGAACTCAGATTCAGGCTGGTCAGACTTTGGCTAAACTTGGTGGTGCTGCTGTTGCTGCTCCAGCTCCAGTTGCTCCTGCCCCTGCTGCCGCTCCAGCTGCTGCACCAGCTCCAGCTCCTGCTAGCACAGGTGCTGGTAAACCAGTTCCAGCTCCAGTAGCAGGTACATTGCTCCGTTATGCAGTTGCAGAAGGTGCTTCAGTTCAGCCAGATACAACAGTTATTATTGTTGAATCTATGAAAATGGAATTGGAAATTAAAGCAGGTAGCGCAGGAAAGATTCACTTTATTGCAGCTACAGGTTCACAGATTGCACAGGGTGCTACTCTTGCTGAGGTTCAGTAATGGAAACAGAATTAAACAAAAAAAATACATATAAAGGATTGAAAGTATCTGCAATTATTTGTTTGATTGCTTTGGTACTTTCATTCGCAGGTTGTGGTGCTGGTGAAAAATCTTCTACAGCAACAACAAAATCTGCAAATACTACAATTGTAAAAGGATCTGAAAATATTCCTCGTATTTCTGTAAGTGGATTCTTCTCTAATATTGGTAAAAATACTGGTATTTATAAATTAATCCACACAGAAACTGCAGAAGAAAAAGCTTTGGCAGAAGCTCAGGAAGCTGCTGCTTTGGCTGCAGAATCTGTAGATCCATTTGCAGGAAAAACAGTTCCAGGCTGGCAGTCATTTGTAATGATGGCACTTGGTTTCTTAATTGTTTACCTTGCAGTTGCTAAAGGATTTGAACCACTTCTTCTTATTCCAATTGGATTTGGTACTATCCTTGTAAATATTCCTGGTGCTGGTATGGGTGATGCTCCACACGGTATGCTTCACATTATTTACAGTGCTGGTGTAGGAAACGAATTCTTCCCAATGCTTATTTTTATGGGTATTGGTGCTATGACAGACTTTGGTCCACTTATTGCTAACCCTAA
>JAZLKI010000014.1:0-7688 GCA_045597485.1 Treponema sp. | reverse complement strand
AATTACACTCCTCGACTGGATCGAAGGACACAAAGGTTACCGTGAATTCGTTGCAATTGCAGGTAAATGTTGGCCAGCATTCCAGACACAGTTTGGATTCGTTCCTTGTTATGTAAACTCACGTCTTACAGCAAAAGGTATTCCAGTATCTTGTGAAGTAGATATCTACGGATGTCTCTCTGAATTCATCGGTACAGTTGTTTCTGATGATACAGTTACACTTCTCGACATCAACAACACAGTTCCACAGGATATCTATGATGAAGACATCAAAGGTAAACACGGAACATACACAATTAAAGATACATTTATGGGATTCCACTGTGGTAACACAGCATCATCTAAACTTTCATTCTGCGAAATGAAATACCAGATGATCATGGCTCGTAACCTCCCAATCGAAGTAACAAACGGTACTTTGGAAGGTGATATCGTTCCTGGTGACATTACATTCTTCCGTCTCCAGTCAACATCTGATGCTAAGCTCCGCGCTTACATTGCTCATGGTGAAGTTCTCCCAGTTGCTACACGTTCATTCGGTGGTATTGGTATCTTCGCTATTCCAGAAATGGGACGTTTCTATCGTCACGTTCTTATCGAAGGAAATTACCCACACCACGGTGCTGTTGCATTCGGACATTGGGGTAAAGCATTGTACGAAGTATTCAAATACGTTGGCGTACCAGTAGAAGAAATTGGATATAACCAGCCAGCTGGCGTTCGCTATCCAACAGAAAATCCATTTGCTTAATGAAGATAAAGTGACCCTGAAACAAGTTCAGGGTGACATCATGCTGACTCTGAATTAAGTTCAGAGTAATGCCATGCTGAACTTGTTTCAGCATCTCACTAAAATGCAATGAAAAGGCCTTCTTCGAAAGAGGAAGGCCTTTTTTTATGGACGATAGATTTTTTAGATGTTATATTAGAATTATCATAGTTAGAGAAAAATAGTAGGAATAGCATTTTTCTGTCAAAATATGCATGGGTTATTTACTTATGGGAGTTTTATTTATGAGTGATGCAGTATTTAATACAATAATATCTGAAGTTGAATCATTCTCTTATGAACAATGTGTTATTTTACTTTCCAAACTTTCTCAAGTTTTTCAAAATAAAAAAATGAATATGGGAGAAGAAAAAAAATCCCCAATCGATACTTTTTTTGGAACAGTTGATGATGATAATAGTGAAAAAATGATGGATGCAGTAATGGATTGTAGGAGAATAGAACCTAATGAATGGTAATATTTTTGATACCAATGTAATTATAAGAATTATAAAAGGTGATCTTTCTGTTGCAAATGAAGCTAGAAAAATGTGAAAAAATTTATACATCAGTTGTTGTTCTTGGGGAATTTATGTATGGAAAATTAAAAGCAGAATTACAAACTGTTGGTAATATAGTGCCCGAAAATGATATGTGGATTGTAGCAACTGCTTTAGCAAATAATATGACGGTTGTTACGCAAGACAAGCATTTTGGTCATATTCCTGGGTTGAATGTTATAAAAATCTGATGGATTCAGCATCTCACTTATATTAAGTGAACAAAAGATCTTCTTCGAAAGAGGAAGGTCTATTTTTGTTTAAATTGTAAAAATTAGACATTGAACTCCTAACTATCAGTTTAAAAATGCTTTATAATTCTTGTTTTTGAATCTATTCAGGAAAATCTGGAACCTATAACATCAGTATTGTCTAAACAGGAAAGAATAGTTTTTGAAAAAATGCTGCAGGGGAAATCAAACGAGCAGATTACGGATGAGCTTTGTATATCTCTGCACAGCGTACAAAATTAGGCAACTTATATTTATACTTTAGCTGAAGTGCACAACCGTGAAGACTTTGTAGAAAAGTTTGGAAAATAGTTATTTATCAATTGTAAGACTACCAGAAGTTGTGCTTACTATAATCTCTGGTCCGCCACCGAAGAAATTGTTGCTTATACTTCCATGAGGTGAGCTTCTGTCGTTATTGATAGAATCGTTGTAAGAACCACTGTTTGTGGAGAATGTAAGATCGAAGCCTTCTTTTGAAAGGAAATATAATCTTACGGAACCACTTGTAGTTCTAATTCTGGAAGTTGCTGTTGGAACTGTTTCGAATTCCATTGTTGTACTTCCACTTGTGGAATTAAGTGTGAAATAGTCACAGGAAATGTTCGAAATCTTTATGCTTCCGCTTGTTGAAGTTAAGTCGAAAGATTCTGTGTCTAATTTATCGAAATTGATACTACCGCTTGTAACAGAAAATTTTGATTCAATAGTATTAACTTTATCAATCTGAATTGAACCGCTTGTAGAAATTATTTCCAATTCATCGGAAGATGCATTTTTTATTTTTGTAGAGCCACTTGTACGCTGAAGGTTTAATTTATAATTTGCAGAAAGGGAATCGGCATGAACTGAGCCGCTTGTACCACTGATAGAAATGTTTTCGGCAGTCATTTTTTCAATGGTCAAATCGCCGGAAGTGAGCATAATAGAAATATTATTAAATTTATAATCTTGTGGAATACAGATTTCAAGATTACAGTATTCGCCAAATCTAAAAGATTTATTGTTTGATTTTATATTAAGTCTATTTTTTGAGTTATTAATTTCTGGCATAAGATGCTTATTATTGGTGTAAATTTCTACAGAAATTTCATCGCCATAAATTTCTCTAATTGTTACATTTTCTGAACGAAGTTGAAAGTTCAGATTTTTGATATCGTTGTATGATTCTTTGAAAACAAGGTTCTTATTAGCAGCAAATAGTGATGTGAATGTAAAAAGTGATAATACGGCAATCAATAATTTTTTCATTTATTTCTCCAATCTGATATATTCTATCATATTTAACAGTTAAGAATAAAAAATTTGCTCCTAATTTCTTCTATTTCATTTTTATTAAAATTTAGTTATATTTGAAGTATGAAAAACACAAAACGTAATGAATTAGCAGTTTGCGGATTTGCAACTGTAAAAAAACTGGAAAAAAATCATCCTGAAAAAATTTCGAGACTTTATTTTACAGAGGAAGTTGCTCCGAAATTCGGCGGATTGTGTAGAAAACTTGCTAAAAATCACGGAATTTATAATCAGAAACCTGCTGGCGATCTGGAAAAATTGAGTGGCACTGTTCACCATCAGGGTGTTGTTGCCATGATTGAAGCTCCGGAAATTGAACCTTTGGATTCAGATATTACAGACAGCTGGATTGCAAATGGTGAAAGTGCAGTTCTCTTGGATAGAATTGGTAATGCCAATAATTTTGGTGCAATTGTTCGAAGTGCTGCTTTTTTTGGAATTAAAAACATCATTATTCCTCTTGATGAAGCACAGTCTTCTATCACAACTTCTTCTTACCGCGTTGCTGAAGGTGGTATGGAATATGTAAATATCTATTCTGTACGTTCTACTGCCCGTTTGCTTGAAGCTTTGGCTGGTAAAATGATTCGCGTGGGAACTGATTTAAGTGCTAAAAAATCTGTGAAAGATTTGCCTGCAATTGCTGAAGGCGGAAAACCTTTACTTGTAGTTCTTGGAAATGAAGAACACGGAATTAGTGATGTTGTAAAATCAAACTGTGATGAATTGATTATTATTCCTTGGGCTGGAATGTCTGAAGGGGTAGAAGAATCTTGCATAGACAGTTTAAATGTAGCTCAAGCATCTTCTATCATTTTTTATGAAATGATGAAAAAATAAATGTTTTATGGGGGACGAAAAAATGAAAAATTATTTTGATTTGACAGGTCAGGTTGCTGTTGTAACTGGTTGTTCAACAGGGCTTGGTGTTCAGATGGCAAAGGCACTTGCTAATCAGGGTGCTAAAATTGTTGCTGTAGCTCGTCGTAAGGAAAAGATTGACGAAGTTGCTGCAGAAATTGCTAAAACTTTTGGAGTAGAAACTCTTGCTGTTCAGTGTGATATTACAGATACAGACCGTGTAAATGCTGCTGTTGATGAAATCTTGGCTAAATTTGGCCGCATTGATATTGTAATCAACAACGCTGGTACAGGTGCTGTTGCTCCTGCAGAAGATATTACTGATGAACAGTTCAACGGTGAATTGAATGTTGACCTTGGTGGTACTTTTAAGGTTGCACGAGCTGTTGCAAAGAAGGCAATGATTCCTGCTAAATACGGAAGAATTATTAATATTGCTTCTATGTATGGTATGGTTGGAAATAAAGTTGCTCCAGCTTCTCCTTACCACGCTGCAAAAGGTGGTGTTGTAAACTTAACACGCGGTTTGGCTGCTGAATGGGGAAAATACGGAATTAACGTAAACGCTATTTGTCCAGGTTACTTCTATTCTCCACTTACAAAGGAAACTTTGGATTCAGACTTCTTCCAGGCAAATGCTCAGACAATGATTCCACTTAGCCGCTACGGTAACGAAGGTGAACTTGATACAGCTGCTATCTTCCTTTCAAGTCCAGCTTCAAGCTATGTAACTGGTGTAATTTTACCAGTTGATGGCGGATACACTTCAATGTAATTTTTTTATAACACGGAATTGACAGACACTAAACGTTAGGGGACAGTCACCGAATGTTCGGTGACTGTCCCCTAACGTTTAGTGTCTGTCATCTATATGTTATTATTACATAATAAGTGTTATAATTAATTTATGAGAGTTTTTGATGATGAAAAGGAAAAAAATTTCCTGCTGATTACATCGGTTTTATCAGTTATTTTGGGCTTCCTTTACATTTGGAAAGGTGTTCAGGAACAGTTTTTTATTGGCACTTACATTATAATTGCTTCTACTTTTATTTATGTGCCTGTAGTGTGGGTTTTCCGCCGGCCTGGATTTGCGATTTTTAATTTTGTTTATGCGGTGGTGTTGGTTTTTGTAATCGCATTCTATGATACTTATCTTTATAACAATTATACTGGGCTTCTGGCAGTTTTTATTGTAATGATGGTGCTGCCTAAGTTAAAGTGGCATATTCTTGTAATTTATTTTGTGGCTGTATGTGTGGCCTTTGCTTTGAACGAAGAAAATCTTTGTCATTTTTTTATACACATAGTTCGCGCAGCCTGGTTGTTCCACATTTTTAATCATCTTATTACAACAAAATATGAACGCCGCAAATTAATTTTATATGATGATGAAAGAAAAATCCTTGAAGAATTAAGTAAGAATCGTTTACAAAAGGCTATAGAATTGGAAGGCTTTTCCGAATCTACAATCTATCGCCGTATCAAATCAGCTATGAAACGAAATAATATGACTAAAAAACAGCTGATTGAAGAATTTAAGAAAGAACAGGCAGAAATCTGACCCTATTTGACCGATAATTGACGGTTTTTCATTCCTAAACAGTGCTATATTCCTCCTATAAAGTGTAAAGAACATTGGTCGCGAGTGGCCTTACACAAGGAGGAGTTATGATCTCAGAAAAAATGGTTTCAATGATGAGCGAACAAATACGTCGTGAATATGAATCAGCGTATTTGTATCTCGAGGTTGCAGATTATTATGAAACAAAAGGTCTTTCAGGATTTGCAAACTGGTTTAAGGTTCAGGCAAGAGAAGAAAGTGATCATGCAATGATTTTTTATGAATATTTGCATTTGAATAATGCCAAAGTCACTTTTTATGATATCCAAGCTAGAAACAAAACTTATCACGATTACAAAGTTCCGTTAAAAGAAGCTTTGATACACGAAGAATTTATTACAGAAAGTATAGTGCAAATCTATGAACAGGCAGAAAAAGAAAAAGATTATGGCTCTCAACTTTTGTTGCAATGGTTCATAGGGGAGCAGCAGGAGGAGGAAGCTTCCGCCAGAAGACTAATTGAACAATCGGAAATGTATGGTGGAACACCTGGAGGTTTGTATCAGCTTGATAAAGATTATGGTATGAGAACTTATAAGGGTTGCAGCAAACTGAAAAAAATGGAGGTGTAATATGGGGTTGGGATTATTTATAGCAAGTGTTGATTGTCTGTTTACAAATTATTGCGCCGAAAAGGAACAGGCGTTGCTGGAGGGTAAGAAGAATCCTGATTTTAAGATTAAATTTTACCGTTGTAAGGTTTGTGGGAAAATCCTTGTTATTGTAAACGACACTATGGTTCCAACTGTATGTTGCGGTGAGATTATGGAAGAGATGGTGCCTTCTTCAACAGATGGGGCTGTAGAAAAACATGTGCCTGTAATTGAACAGAATAGAAATAAAGTTACAGTGAAGGTAGGGGCAGTTCCTCATCCTATGACTAAAGATCATTGGATTATGTGGATTGTTTTAATGACGGATAAAGGTATTCAGAAAAAGTTTTTATGTCCTGGAGATATACCAGAAGCACAATTTATGCTGACAGACGGAGAGAGCATTATTGGTGCCTACGCATTTTGTAATTTACATATGCTGTGGAAGGAGGGCCTATAAGAGAAAAAGACACGCGGGTGACTGTCACCGAACGTTCGGTGACAGTCACCCGCGTGTCTTTGCGCGTCCACGATGGACTGTCATTTTTAACGGTTCTTCGATTTTAGGCTTACTCTACATCGCAGTTGTTAGATTTAACTGTTTTGATTACTTTTCCATCTGCTGTAAGAGCAACACCGTTTAATGTCATTGTGTTGTTTACAATCTTCATTGTAAGTTTAAAGAATTTGTCGGCATCAATCTTATCTGGTTTTGGTGTTGATGGATCTGAACCTGCTGGAACTACTACTGTTCCTGGAGCAGCCCAAGGAGCTGTAAGAAGTTCAACTTTTTCTTTACCATCTTCTTCGTAGTCACAAGCAAGGAGCATACCAAAGCTTTCTACACCCTTCATCTTACGTGGAGCAAGGTTAGCAGCAATCAAAACGTGCTGGCCAAGGAGTTCTTCTTCCTTCAAGTATGGTCTTAAACCAGACTGAATGATACGTGGATTTCCTGAACCATCATCCATTGTTTCGATGTAAAGTTTGTCGCCCTGTGGGTTACATTCAACTTTTTCGATTTTTGCTACCAAAATCTTGATGTGTTCGTTGAAATATTTAATTGGGTCTGTTTCAGCTTCTGATTTCTGATTTACCTGTGTTTTAGGTTCATCTTTTTTTGCTTCAGCCTTTTTCTGGGCCTCGGTTTTAGTATCAGCTGTAGCCATCAATGTTTCAAGATCAAGTTCACCGGCAGCACATGGTGTTGTAATTCCCCAGTTTTCAAGAACCTGTGGATGAACTTCACCAAATACACCTGCAACTTCACCATTTACCATCAAGGCAGCCTGACGTCCTGGAATGAAGCGTGGATCATCACTTTCTACAACTTTGTATTCGTGGTCAAGGAAGTAAACAAGTGAACTTACTTCACTAGCCAAAGTATTGAAGTTTGCATCAGCAGCAGCTGTTAAGAAACCAAGGTGCTGGCGTGTGATTGTTCCTGTATTTTCATCATCTTTAAGATAAGCAACTTTACCGATTTCGAAAACTTTGTGTGGATACATTGCGTTTGCAGAACCGCTTTCGGCACGGAGAAGTGAAGAAAGAACTTCTGGGCGGATGAACTGATAGTTTTCAGACATTGGGTTAGCAATTTCGATTACTTTTGAACCATCAATCAACATATTGTCGATATAGTCTTTCTTTGAACCAACATAGTTGAAAATCATTTCCTGATAGCCAAGACCAACCAATAAAGTTTTTGCTTTACGGCTGAATTCTGTAAGTGGTAAAAGACGACCGATTGTGAAG
>JAZLKI010000013.1:0-15683 GCA_045597485.1 Treponema sp. | reverse complement strand
CATTTCATGTCGGCGGCAAGATTAATCTTGCCGAACTATTTTATAGGACAATCCTAAAAAATGCTTTCGCATTTTTTTTAACGGATTTCCTATTATAAGTAAGTTCGATCCTCTCACTGCCCATATAGACCTTAGTTTTTGCTAAGGTCTTTTTTATTTTAACTTTATTTGATACAATTTTAGAATGAATATTGACGGTATTACACTTTTTGCAAAACAGCCTGGACCTACTTCTTTTAAAGCACTTAATACTATAAAAAAAGCTCTTGGTACATCTAAAGTTGGTCATACAGGCACACTTGATAGTTTTGCACAGGGACTTCTTGTAGTGTGTTCAGGCCGTCTAACACGTCTTGCTGGAAATATTACTGAATTTAATAAAAGCTATAAAGCTGTAATTAAATTTGGTGAAACAACAGATACCCTTGAATATACAGGTGAAATTATAAAAACAGCACCACTTCCAACAAAAGAAACTTTTGAAAACGCTGTAAAGCAATTTACTGGAAATCTTATGCAAAAACCTCCCCTTTTTTCTTCAATTCATCTGGATGGAAAAAGAGCTAGTGATCTTGCTCGTAATGGAAAAAATATTGAAATACCAGCCCGCCCTGTTACAGTTTTTTCAAGTACCATAGAAGATATTAAAACTACAAGTGATGGATTAGTTGAATATGCATTAATTGACTTTTCTGTTTCAAAAGGTACTTACATACGAAGTCTTGCCCGTGATATTGGAGAAGCATGTAATTCTGCAGCACATCTTGTTGGTTTATACAGAACGAAAGTTGGAAACTTTTCTATAGAAGATTCTGCAGGATTTACTCTATTAAAACCTTTTACAATTGAATCTGCTATTTCCACAAGAAACGAACAGAAAAAAGATGCAGAGAATACAGAACCTCGTCAAAAATTTGTAGTTACACCTGAAGAGTTAGAACTTCAAGAAGAAATAAGAAATAAGATTCAGCAGGTTACAGAAGACACAGCGACTTTATGTGGATTCGAAACAATAAATCTAACTTCTGAATCTGCTTTTATGGATTTTAAAAATGGTAAACCTTTGAAATCGAAGAACTTTAATAAAAATCTTTACGATTTACCAGTTTCTTCGATTATAGCTGTATTTTCTCCAGAAAAAAAATTTGCCGGCCTAATCGAAAAGGACCAGACCGGCAAAATAAAATATAAATTCGTTATAAACTAATTTAAGTATTACTCAGATTTTTCTGCAGATTCTCTTTCAAGTTCATTCAACTTCTGAACCATTGCAAAACCTTCTTTCATTCCATGGTCAACAACAAAAATTAACTTTGGAAATTGACGAATACGAAGTTTTTTTGCAATTTCACGCTGAATAAAGCCTGCAGCGGCATTCAAACCATCTACACCTTTTTTTAGCTGATTATCAGGTAAGAATGTTGAAACATACACTTTTGCCCAGCTTAAATCATTTGTTACTTCAACACGATTTACGCTAAGGAAAGTTGAAACTCGAGGATCTTTAACATCTCCTCGAAGAATCAACTGTGATATTTCATCTCTGAGCTGATCGTTCAATCTCTGAATACGATACTGACCCATTAATTAGCTCCTTCTGAACCAGCAGCTGTTACATTACGTTTTGCAGCTTCTGCTTCTTCTTCGGCAATTGTCTTACCAAGTTTCTTTGCAACTTCAATGATTTCGAAGATTTCAAGTTTATCGCCAACCTGGATATCCTGCCAGTTTTCAAGACCAATACCACATTCATATCCAACGCTAACTTCTTTTGCATCATCCTTGAAACGTTTGAGGGAAGCAATTTTCCCTGTAAAGATAACGATTCCATCACGAACAAGGTTAACACTTGATGTACGGCGAACAATACCTTCTGATACTGAACAACCGGCAATAACACCAATCTTTGGAACTTTGAATGTATTGCGTACTTCAACCTGACCAATAACTTCTTCTTTTGTATCTGGCTGGAGCATACCTTCCATAGCCTGCTGAATTTCTTCAACACACTTGTAGATAATATTGTATTTTCTGATTTCTACCTGTTCCTGTTCTGCCAAAGTTTTTGCTTTTGGTGTAGGACGAACATTGAAACCAATGATAATTGCATTTGAGTCTGCAGCTGCAAGTGTAACATCCGATTCGTTGATAGCACCAGCACTTGAGTGAATAACAGAAAGTCTGATTTCGCGAGTTGAAAGTTTTTCCAAAGATGCTTTAAGAGCTTCTGCAGAACCCTGAAGGTCAGCTTTAATAATAACCTTAAGTTCACGAACTTCTGAATCAGCAATATCAGAGTAAAGAGATTCAAGAGTTGTTTTCTTAACAGCCTTAGCAGCTTCAAAGCGTTTCAATTCCTGACGTTTAGCAGAAATTGCACGTGCATCCTTTTCACTTTCAGTTACCTGGAATGGATCACCTGCATTTGGCATTTCTTCCATACCAAGAACCTCAACTGGCATTGAAGGACCAGCTTCTGTAATTCTCTTTCCGTGATCATCAAACATAGCACGAACACGTCCAGAGTAAATACCAGCAACAAAAGGATCACCCTGTTTTAATGTACCACGCTGAATTACAACAGAAGATACAACACCTCGTCCCTGGTCAACGCGAGATTCAAGAATCTTACCTTCTGCACGACACTTATCATTAGCTTTAAGTTCAAGCATTTCAGCCTGAAGCAAAATAGCATCAAGAAGATCATCAATACCTTCTTTTTTCAAAGCTGAAATATGAACATACTGTGTATCTCCACCCCATTCTTCTGGAGCAAGACCAAGTTCAGAAAGCTGTGTTTTTACACGATCAGGATTTGCTTCTGGTTTATCAACTTTGTTTACAGCAACAATAATAGGAACCTTAGCGTCTTTAGCATGAGAAATAGCTTCAAGAGTCTGAGGCATAACACCATCATCAGCTGCAACAACAAGTACAACAATATCTGTTACCTGAGCACCACGGGCACGCATCATAGTAAATGCTTCATGACCAGGGGTATCAAGGAATGTAATTCTACCTTTTTCTGTTTTTACAGAATAAGCACCAATAGACTGTGTAATACCACCTGCTTCACCAGCAGCAACATTTGAATGACGAATAGCATCCAAAGTTTTTGTCTTACCATGGTCAACGTGTCCCATTACTGTAACAATTGGAGCACGTGGAGCTAATTCAATACCTTCATCTTTATCACTTTCAATAACAGTTTCATCATAAAGACTTACAAGATGAACTTCACAACCATATTCAGCAGCAAGTAAAGTTGCAGTATCAGCATCGATAGACTGTGTAATAGTAACCATCATACCCATTCCCATGAGTTTACCAATTACTTCACTAGCCTTAAGGTTCATTTTACGAGCCAAATCAGATACTGAAATAGATTCCATAATATCAATAGATTTTGGAACTACAGTTTCTGGAGTAACAGCCTTCTTTTTCTGTCCGAACAAATTGTCATCATACTGTTCTTCATCTTTACGATTATAAATCTGCTTTTTACCTTTAAAAGCAGCTTTTTTACCAGGAGTTCTAGACTGATCAACTGGAGGTACTGGAGCAGCACCACCACCCATTCCTGGTCTTGGTCCACGGAAACCACCATTCTGACCTGGTCCGCGGTTGAATCCACCTTGTCCCTGGCCACCACGGTTGAATCCACCGTTCTGACCTGGTCCACGATTAAATCCACCACCTTGGCGTCCCTGTCCATTATTATCTCTATCTCTATTCTGATAATTCTGACGAGCCTGAGCTCCATTGAAACCGCCACCTTCACGATTAAAAGGACGACCGTTTCCACCCTGACCACCATTCTGACCATTACGGTTGAAACCACCATTGCGATTTCCACCCTGTCTTGGTCTATCAGAAAGATTTCCTGCCTTTACATTAGGACGAGACGAATTAATCTCGAATGTACGAGGCTTATTATTATCATTTCTCTGAGCAGGTCTCTGAGCCTGATTCTGTGTTGCAGCAGCAGGCTGTGTCTGAGCTGGAGCAGAAACTGGTTCAGTCTTCTTTACTACAACATGAGGTTTCTGTCCTGCAGGTTTCTGACTATTCTGAGCAGGAGCCTGAGACTGTCCATTTGTCTGTGGAGCAGGAGGATTCTTTTTCTTTACTACAACAACACGTTTCTTTTCAGGAGAAACGGCAGGAGCATTATCCTGCTGTTTTTTGTGTACTACAAATCCGGGCTTTTTTTCTAATTCTTCAGCCATTATGTCTTTTTTCCTTCCTTAATTACTCACCATCTGTAAATTCGAACTCAACACCACAATTTGGACAATGAGTCATATCGAGAGTAATTTTTGCACCACATTCAGGACAGAAGTATTCTTCTGCTTCTTCTTCAGCGGCATTATCTTCAACTTCTGCAGATTCTTCAGACTGAGTATTTTCTACTGGAGCTTCATTTTCGTCTTCATCTTCTACAAATTCAACATTTTCATTGATAAGGTTATTAATCTTATCAAGGTCCTCTTTTGTAACACCTTCAATATTAATTGAATCATTGTCATAAGCTTCTACAAAGTCCTGGAAATCTTCAATTCCATTAGCTTTAAGAAGAGCTGCAACATTTTCATCAACTCCAGGAAGATCAGAAATTGTTGTAATTTCATCTGATTCTTCGTCATTAAAGAGATTACGTGCATTCTGAACTGTATTGAATGAAGAAAGGTCAATTTCTGCAGCCTGTTCAATTGTTTTAACATCAATATTCCAGTCACAAAGTCTGTTAGCCAATCTTACATTCTGTCCCTGACGTCCAATTGCCAAAGAGAACTGAGATTCTTCAACAATTGCAAGGGCCTGACGTTTATCAGCATCCATAATAACAACTCTTTCTACCTGAGCTGGTGAAAGTGCGTTTTTAATGAAAACTGCTGGATCAGAATCATATTTCAATACATCAATTTTTTCGTTCAAAAGTTCGCGAATTACGTTCTGGATACGAACACCTTTAAGACCAACACATGCTCCTACAGGATCAACTTCTTCGCGTTTAGAGAATACAGCAATCTTAGTTCTGTAACCTGCATCACGTACGATTTTGTGAATTTCAACTGTTCCATCTCCAATTTCTGGAACTTCTTTTTCAAGAATTGAACTAACGAGTTTAGTATCACTTCTTGAAAGTACAAGCTGAATACCAGAATTTGTAGGTTTTACATCTACGATAAGAGCCTTAATACGGTCACCTTTTTCATAATATTCAAGTTTAGACTGATATTTAACTGGAAGCACACCTTCAAGACGACCAGCATTACCAAGGTCTACATAGATGTTTCCATTTCTTTCACGCTGATGATAACCAATAATGATTTCACCAATCTTATCTTTATATTCATTCATTAAAGAATTTTTATATGTTTCATTTAAGCCCTGATGAGCAGTCTGTTTACCAGTTGCAACTGCAGAACGATCAAAAGTTTTAGGATCTTCGAGAATATCGATTTCATCACCTTCTTCAACTTCGTCACCTGCAAGCTGACGTGCTTCTTCTAGTTCAATTTCTTTTACTGGGTCATAAACACCATCAATAACTACTTTTCTAGAATAAATTGAAACATCTGACATATCTTCGTTGAATTTAACGATAGCATTTTCATCTGTTCCGTAAGTTCTTTTGTAAGCTGCCTTAAGCGCTCTTTCAATTGTCTGCTTTACTGAATCTTCAGAATAACCTTTTTCTGAAATCAAAGCACGAATTGCTTCTGCCATTTCTGACATGATAAAACTCCTCGTAGAATTGGAAATCCAACTCTGCTATTAATAACTACTTAGCGTAAATAAATTTTGCTTTTGCTATATTTTCATAAAGAACCGTGATTATTTCACCGTCTTCTTTTACCATTGTAACCGACTTGTTATCAGCAGATTTAATAACTCCGCCTACCCAGTCTGTAACTGTTTTATCCCAAACACGAACGTCTCGGCCTGTAAAAACAGTAAATTCAGCTGCATTTTTAATATTATGTTCTATTCCAGGACTTGTAAGTTCCATTGTTGTGTCTTCTGTACCAAGAAGTTCTTCCAATCGTGGCAAAAGAACTCTGTGAACTTTTGCGCAATCCTGAACACCAATATTTACAGCAGGATCTGTTGCCGCAATCATTGCAGAAATTTTTGTAATCTGTTTTGCTGGCACTATTTTAAGTTCAACAAGCTTAAAGCCCATTCCTTCAACAAGTGCTGCACATTCTTTGTAATACTTAACGTCTTTGTATGCTGTGTATTCCATCGAAACCCTTAAAATAAAAAATAGTAATAAAAAAGACCCGTGGTTTTCCACGAGTCTTTGTAATACTAATATTATAATGACTATATATAATATAGTAAAAATGTAAAAAAATGTCAATGTAATGAAGGATAATGTACCCTATTTTACAACTACAGTACCATCTTTTATCTGAGCAAATTTTGTGTATCCCTGTTTTTCCAGCATATCAAACTGAGGACCTGGTTTCTTTGCTTTTTTAAGAACAGAAACATTATAGCTTTCACGGAGTTTTTCTGCTTCTGCCATAACCTGTGTAAAGCTGATTGAATCATCATACAAAAGTGCACATTTTTCTTTTGCACCTGGAATCTGATATTTCTGATCTAACAAAATAGAACAAATGCGTTCAAAACCAATACTAAATCCTACAGCTGGAACACTCTGACCAATAAACTTACCAATAAGATTGTCGTAACGGCCACCACCGCCAATTGCACCGCTAAACAACGGAGATGCAATTTCAAATACACAACCTGTATAATAGCCCTGACCTCGAACAAGGTTAGGACAATATTTTACAGCATATTTACCACCGGCAACTTCCCCAGCAGTTTTAATAATATATTTCAAATCATCTGCAATTGAAGGATCTGCACATTTAGCAGCAACTTCATCAAGAGAAACTTCACCTGCAGAAATAAAATTATAAAGTGCATCAATAGCAGTAGTTGGAAACTGTTTTTCTACGAGTTCGGCCTTTACCCCATCAGCACCAATTTTATCCATCTTATCAAAAGAAATACAAACAGAATCCAAAGTATCTGGAGCAAAGCCTATATTTTCCAGCATATTACGCAAAATTCGGCGGTCATTAATGTTGATATAAAAATCTTTAAAACCGATAGAAAGCATTGCTCTGGCTGTAATATCAATAAGTTCAACTTCTGCGTTTGGAGAACCATCACCAAGTACATCAATATCACACTGAACAAATTCACGCATACGACCTTTTTGTGGACGTTCTGCACGGTAAACACGGTCAGTCTGAATTACCTTAAATGGAAACTGAAGTTCATTACGATTTGCAGAGAAAAAGCGTGTAAGTGGCAATGTCAAATCATAACGTAAGCCCATATCAGACAAATCTTTATCTGTAGGATGTTCAGCAGCAAGCGCAGCATCAAGTTTTTCACCACGTTTAAGTACTTTGAAAATAAGATTTAAGTTGTCTCCACCATCAGATTTATCAAGATTTTCAGAATCTTCAAGAATTGGTGTAGAAATACGTTCAAAACCTGCAGCACGATATGTTTCAAGGATTTTTCCCTGTACATAATCACGCATTCTCTGTTCTGCAGGTAAAATATCTTTCATACCTTTAAGTGCGTTTGCTTTCATATATAACCTCTAGTGCTTGTAATATAATAAAAAATTGATATATACACAATAAAGTGTAAGTTTATTTCAAAAAATCAGTGAACTGAACGCCAGAACCATCTTCTACATTTTTTGCCAGAGTTTTTCCAATCAGCTGATTATAAAATTCAGGTGAAATGCCAACAGAAAGCTCTTTTTCTGTACGTAGAATTCCAATATCTTTTTCTGTAATAATTTCACCAGCAGAAATTTTACGCATGTAATGCAGGCTTCTGTTTGTACGTTCGTAGTTTGCAAGTTCAGCAGGTGCAAGACGCTTAATACCATCTCCAAGACAAGCAAGAACTTTTTCTTTTCCAAACTGTTCGCTAAGCTGTTCTACCGCTCTTACAAACCCCACTTCCTTACCGTAATGACGCAAAGTTGCTTCTGTTTGCCCCGCAATGTGCACCATAAGAGCAAACTGTTCTGGTTCAAGGGCTACAGGGTCATCAAGGCCTTCTGTCTGGCGGCTTAAAGTAATATGCTTTTCAATAATAGTTCCACCGCAAAGTATACTTAAACAAGGTACCAAAATTGGATCCAGACTATGGTCACTAACTCCCACTTCCACACCAAAAACAGCCTTTAAATTTTCAATTACTTTAAGGTTATATTCTTCTTCAGGAGCAGGATAACTAGTTATACAATGAAGCAAAGAAACATTTTCAGTGCCAACAATTTCAAGGGCCTTTTCAATATCGCTGATTTTAGAAACACCACTGGAAAGAATTACAGGCACTTTTTTTCCTGCAGGCTGACTTTTTCTGTACTCAGCCAGCACTTCCAGCATTTGATAATGATTAAGCTCAGGAGAAGCAACCTTTACATAATCAGGATTCAGCTCCAGAAGTTCTTTCATACTGCGCACTCCAAATGGAGAACAGCAGAATTTACAGCCTTTTGAATGAACATAATCAATCATTTCTTTGTAAAAACTTACATCACATTCCAGCTGCTTAAAACGATCATATAAACGGATATTACCAGTAGGCAGTTTTACATATCCGGTATTAGGATGCAAAATTTCATCAGCATATACCCACTGAAACTTTATTGTAGTAGCCCCGGAATCTGCAGCTGCATCTACAAGCTGTTTAGCCTTTTCCAGAGAACCTTCATGGGATGTACCAATTTCTGCAATTATATTAATCATATTATTTTTCACTACCAATAAGCTTATCAGATTCAGTTTTTGCCTTTAATCTGTTACTAAAAATTGAAAGACAGTTTGAAGGAAGCCAGCCGTTTTCGAACCTGTACCAAACTTCTTTTTTTTCATCTGTAGATTTTCCAAGTACCTGTAAAATGTCACCTTTTCTACAGTGGCCAGATACAGAAGCATCCCAGTTTGCAACACTTCTATAAGCTGCATATGGGTCTTCTACTACTGCCCAGTCTACATTAGGAGCCAATGCCAAAGGCTGACTTTCATCAAATTTAATTATTTCTTCTGTTTTCTTTTTACAACCTACTAAAAATGTTGCACTTAATATTAAAACTACAGCTAAAACTTTCTTTGCAATATTCATACAGTTTTATTTTCCTTCACACCAGGCTTTTACAGCAGGGTAAATTTTCAAATCTGAATCTACAAAATTAAGGTTTGGAATTTCATTTATATCAACCCATTTATAATCAGTATGTTCTGTCAGGGTAAAAGGCTTTTCAATTCCATCATGAGGAAGTATTATTTCATAGGCAGATAAGTAACATGTTTTTCCTTTATGCTCAAATGTTCCATCTGTAATATGCCGTCCCACTTCAACAGTTATACCAAACTCTTCCTGCATTTCACGAATAATTGCTTCAGCACAATCTTCATTACCATCAATCTTTCCACCAGGGAATTCCCATCTTCCACCCATATCGCCAACCATCTGACGTTTAGCAATGAAAATTTTACCATCTCTATAGTCGATACATGCAATTGAACTACTCATAATTTACCTCTTAACCTCAGCGGAAAGTTCTTTTTCTTCATCTCCAACCTGAACAATTACATCAACTCTGATTATATCATAGTCTGTAAACTTTGTTCGCATGTACTGTTCTCCAGCATCATATGTGTAAGATAAAGACTGTTTATCGCCAACCTGATTGTTAGGGTCTATCACAAACACTTCGGCATTTACAGCATAAGGACGAATATCTTCAGACTTTTTAGATCGTTTCATTTTTATAAGTACATATACTTCTTCTTCATAAGAAAATGCACTAAGTTCAAAATTTATTCCCTTTAGATTTGCATATGCACGGGTACTATTAAATCCACTGTATACCCATGCTGCACCAACAAATAAAACAAGAGCAAGAAGAATAAATCGGTTCTGTTTATTAAATAAAACCTTAAGACCACGTACAGGACGCATTCCACCATTGTAATATTCCTGAACGTTTCTTGGAGCTTTGGCAACTCGTTCTTCCCGGTTATAGTAATAATGAAAACCATTTTCTTCGGGAATATCAGATTTTATTTCTTCAACATCATCAAATTTCATTTATTTTCGAATCTTCTATTAGTTTTTTAATATGGCATCAATAAGATTATCAGTTCTGTATAAAACTACGCGGGCATTGTCTTTTTCCAGATACATAGCTGTTAATATACCATCCTGAGCCAAAGTCATTGTGTAATACCAAATATTATTATGATTTGCCTTAAAATGCCGTCTTAATATCTTCTGCGATTCAGACTGAAGAATTTCAATATTGAAACCATCATCTGTTTTAATTACAAAGAATTTCCAGCCGTTTTTTGTTACACCAAGAAAGTCGTAAGGAATTTTATATGTAAGACGGCTATAATCAGACACTACAGATTCTTCGAATGGTGGAATGGAAATAAAATCTTCATACATTCCACTTTCAATATTTAATGTGTGTAATAAAGTCTGTATATAGTTTACACCAGACTGAACTTTAGATTCTTCATCAAAATAGGTAGAGTAATAATTTATCTGCACATAAAGTTTATAAGAAACAGGATCTGGAATAACATTTTCAATTGTCCAGAATACCTCTGAATTAGAATCAATGCCTTTTACAGATGGAGCATCTTTTGTAAGAACTGGAACCATATATTTTAAGAATCCGTCTTTATCAAACCAGTAAATAATAATTCCTTCTGTAGAAGTTCCTACTACAACCAGTTCATCTTTTGATGTTGTATAAATATTCTTTATATATGGAAATGGTGTTCCCCCAGGCCCCTGCTGACCAATATATTCAACAGATGAACCATCACGGGCAAACCGCAAAACAGTCTGACTGTAAAGCATAGTTCCATCATCACTTTGTTCCTGGCGATCTCTAGGAATTGAACAAACAGCATATATATTTTTATTATAATCTGTAGCTACCATGCCTGTATAATCAAAAGGATAGTTAACCTCATGATGAATACTAACAGCGTCTCGTTTACTGGCATCCAACAATCTTGCAGTTTCAGAATCTTCGTTATAAAAAAGAGTCAGCAAATCGCCGTAGGAATTTAATTCCATAATCTTTTTTGCTTCACCGTTTATTACATAAAAGAAACCATCCTGCATTGTTATACCAAAACGGACATTTCCAATATCATTTAAATCTGAAATACTAAGCTGCTCTTCGAATTTTCCATAAGGGATTGTAAAAAGTTCTGTTTCACTAATGGACTGCACAGTTTCGTTACGAGAACACGAGGTTATAAAAAGACCACTGAGTAAAAGTACTGCACAAAGGAAATATTTCTTTTTCATAAAAATCATTATAAAAGGAATTCGGAATAGTGAAAAGTAATATTTCTATGTTACATTTTCAAATGAAATATTATTTTCATTAAAAAATATTATTAATTTTAGACACCGTTCTGCAAGATATTTCTTTAATTTACATTCTATAGGATCAACGTCTAAATAATTATGTGCGTTTAAATAAGAACCATAATGACAGGTTCCTCCACATAAATATCGTGCCCAACAATCTTTACATGGTTCTCTTTCTATAATAATGATATTCTCATTCCTTTTTTTTTCATCAATACCGTTTTCAATGTCACCATAACAGAATTCTTTATTATCTGTAAAATACAAACATGGATATATTTTACCGTTTGAATTAACAACAATCTGATTATCAAAATCACAACGTTTATAAATCTTGGTTCTATTAATAAAAGAATTAAATGCAGCTAAACTCATATCACTCTGCAAAATTCTGAATAAAGAAAAATCTCCTTCAACAGCATTTTTCTCTAACTCGTAAAACAGTTCTTCGTATCCATCAATCAAATCTTGAATAGATTCCTCTGTAAATGAACATTCTTTACCAGGACGAACAGGTGTCAGTGAAATATCATTTATTCCTAATAATAAAAAATGATTCACTAAAAAAAGCGGTTTTGGAAAATAAGATGTAATTACAGAAGAAACTTTTACTTTTATGCCGTTCTCTATGAATTTTTGTATATTATTTATAACTACATCATATGACCCATTTCCACTGTTATATTTTCTATTATGGTCGTGAACCTCTTTTGGTCCATCAAGACTGACCCATAAAGGATTTATATCACAACTTTTTACAAAATCTATATATTGTTGACTTGCACAGGTTCCGTTTGTCATAAACCAGAAAGTTACTAAAGGGCTCTTTCTTTGTGTTATGAATTTCTCATATTTTATTTCTAAAATCCATCTGTTAAATCTGAATAATCTCCATTTTGCAAGAATATTTCGCTTTCTACTTTCATTTTTAATTCCATCATCAAGCATATTTTCTGACATATTAAGTAAATCAATAAGGTTTCTATACTCTAAAAGATTATTCAAATAAGTACTAACTTCAGCTTTATTGTTTTTTGGAAATTGAAAATTCACTTTATTTTCTAAATCATTTTTTAATTGTGAATAGAACTCTTCAAAATTGTTTGCATTAAAGTCAGAAACCTTAAACTGATAATTTTCATAATTGATATATGTATCTGCTATCTGTTTCAATAAAGGTAAATCGACAGAGGATTCAGATGTCATAGAATATGAAATTACATATGATTTTGAATTTGGTTTATATTTTTTTGTTACATAATTTAGTGTTTTCTTTACTGTTTCAATGTTATTAATTGCAAAATCTTCTTTATCACGATAGCAATAAGAACAATTTAAATTGCATCTATTACTGGTATTCAGCATTACATATGCAGATTTTTTCTTTTCTGGAATGGAATGAATATCTTTTTCAATATTTTTCAGTATTTTTTCTGCAGCATCAAAATTCTTTCCTATTTTATACAATCCGTGAGTAAATGAATCATAATACCAGGTACCAAGTTTTCCTTGGATTTCAAAGAATCTAGATGCGTTGTTAAAGATAGAGAGCATTTTTTTCATATATGTTAATTTCACTAATTATTATACTTAATTCCCAATATCAATCTCAATTTTTGAAACAATCTTTCTCCGTAACAGACACAGTAGATATTAAATATAAATGATATATACTATCTAATTCTATTCAATACAGCTAATTGAGATTTTTTCGACATATCCATTATTTATATAGAATCTAGTGGTCATCATTTCTTCATCTATAAGATTTCCAGCATTAATGGAAATATAATCATCAT
This sequence comes from Treponema sp., assembly GCA_045597485.1. Classification (GTDB taxonomy): domain Bacteria; phylum Spirochaetota; class Spirochaetia; order Treponematales; family Treponemataceae; genus Treponema_D. The sequence goes on along the minus strand of JAZLKI010000013.1, from coordinate 2,430 downwards.
CCAAATATAACCAGAATAGACATTCTTCTGCCTCTGAAGTCACTATAAACTTATCTTCATCAACATCCCATTCAAAGACTTTGGAATTCTCCTTATACGCATTTAGTACCTTTAGAATAGAATCACCAACACTAATTCCCCTTTTAGTGCTATAAGCAGGATTTTCAGTTTCCATAATCAAGATTGCACCATTTCGATAATTCCATATAATCGAAAGGTTATTGATATTTTGTTTTCTCCAGTGTTCTGAATATATTTCAAAATCATCAGAATTCCAATCTGGAACTTTTCTTATATTATGATATAAACAAAAGTATCTTCCTTCTAAATCATTTAAACAAAACTCTACTGTAGCATTATCATTATATGGAGTCTCATCCCAATCATATTCTAAAATTATCCCTGCTTTCTCTTTTGTAATAACACCCAAAATCTCATTATTTGAATTCTGTTCAGATAAGGACATTTCTCCAATAACATTTTCTTTTTCAAAAACTTCATTTTTTTTATCGCATGAAGAAATGAGTAATAAAATAAACCCAAACAAAAACACACTACAAATTATTTTTCTCATTCATACTCCTAATATTTGTTATCTAAGTAAATCGAAGGCATTTTCAGAAGTGGGTTGACTATTTCGCCACTACCACCAGGCCCTGCGTATAATCCATCTTTTCTTATTTCATAATGTAAATGTACTTGTCCTGCCGTTCCCTTATCGCTCATATAACCTATTATCTGGCCTCTTTTAACAGTATCCCCTTTATTTACAATAAATTGTGCATGTTGATAGACCGCAGTATCTTCAGTATAAGGAAGAGATAATTCCAATATTCAGCATTGTCATCATTTCTTCAAAAAAATCGTAAATATAATAACTCCCATATGTTTCATTGATTAATCATCTCTACATGCTTCCACTAATATTTCTTCCATTGATTTTGTAGTAATTGTATTATTGGAATAATCAATATGTATAGATCCAAATGAATCGCAAGGAAATATTGTAAAATCATCTTTTTTTAAGCATAGACCATTCGAAAATGGATGTTTAAATAATTCTTGTGAAGTATAGCCAACAACAGTATTTGCAGTTTCTGGACATTTCAATATCAACTTATCTTTATTATTGTAAATTCCACTAATATTTTTTTTGCCTAATAATTTATATTCTTCATTTTCTTTGTATAAATACAAGACCTCAGTAATTGGAAAGTTTAATGTTTTATAATTTCGAAAATAAATGTCTTCTTTTTTATATTTTAGAAATAAATTTCCATATGATTGATAGAATTTCTGATAATCAGCAATATTTGACTTTTCAAAGTCCACTTCATATAAATACCATTCATCATCATATTTCTGACCTTCTATTAATTCAGGAAGATATTCATTTATTTCTTCGTATTCTGTTTGAGTTATCTTTCTATTGTCTGTTATAAATGGTTTTACTTTTGGTTGTACATACTCATGTTTAATTTCCTCAATTTTAAAGTTATAAACGTCTTCTTTTACTTCTTGCTTATAGCAAGAAGTAAATAAAAAAATAATACACAAAATAAATAAAAATTGTTTATTAACGATATTTTTCATCTAATACATTCCAATTAATTCTAGCTTGTGAAACAGGATATGATTCTTCTCTTGTAGAAAAAGGAGCATAAGTTTGATTGACAATTTTTGACCCAGCAGTAAGATATTGTCCTTCATTTCCATTTCTTACTACCATTGTGTCTCCTGAAGTTGCATCGATAATCTGTTCTTTTCGTTTAACAGGTTCGCCTGGATAATTAAGAGAATTTCCAACACCTACATTTGTATGATTAAAGTCTTTATCCCCTTCTAATTTGTATAAATTTATAATTCCTTCATTTCCTGCAAAATTTTTTGATGTATAAGGGAGTATAGTTATCCAATCTGTTCTACCACTTGCCATTGTTGAAACCGATGTATCTTTTACATTCTTATACCCCATATCCTTTAATGATTCGGTAATAGTTCCACTACAATCAATTCCATCTCTGCTTTTACTACCTAATACATACTCAGTTCCCAAATAACTTGAAACCGACAAAGCAAAATCATGATCAAGTTCTTTTTGTATTAACTTTATCTTTATCTCTGTTGGATAATAAGGATTAATATCATATTTCTTTATATAGTATTCATTTCTTTGTGTCGTTCTTTCATAATAATCCTTTGCAGCTGCCTGATTCTGAAGTGGCACATAATTTGTCCAATTATCTATCTCAGTATTACTACCATCAGATGTATATGGTCCACTTCCCCCAGGTTTAGTTCCATTATTACCGCTTTGTGGTGTAGTCGTTGGTGTAGGATTTGTCGGTGTAGTTGGTTTAGGTTTTGGTGTAACAGGGTCTGGAGTTGGTGCTGGATCTGGCTTAGGGCCTCCTCCATTACAACCAGTAT
>JAZLKI010000012.1:0-14954 GCA_045597485.1 Treponema sp. | reverse complement strand
AACAACTCCAGATGCATTCTCTGCTGTTGCTGAAGCTCTCCAGGAAAAAGGATTTGAAACACTTTCTGCTGACGTAGGAATGGTTCCAGATGCTTATACTCCAGTAGACAAAGATACAGCTGCAAAAGTTCAGAAAATGATCGATCGTCTTGAAGACAACGACGATGTTCAGAACGTATACCACACAGCTGAGTATCCAGATGACTTCGAACCAGAAGAGTAAAAAAACGAACTGACGCAGTTTTTTTTATTATAGGTAAAAAAGGAACTCGAAAGAGTTCCTTTTTTTTTGATAGTATTATAGTATGACCAAGTTTGAAAAAAGTTTTAATTCATTACCAGGTTCTCAAAATAGCAGCGATATTTCGTCAGGTAAGATTAGGCGCGTATTAGGAATTGATCCAGGTCTAGCGAATACAGGGTTTGGAGTTGTTGATTATGTAAATGGCCGATACCGCATGGTAAGCTATGGATGTATAACTACAAAGTCTGATGAACCACATGGTCATCGTTTGATGAAAATATATTCCCATCTTTGTGCCATTATTGACGAGTTCAGACCTACAGAAGCGGCAATGGAAAGTCTTTATTTTGCTAAAAATGCTGCATCAGCAATGATGGTTAGTGAAGCAAAAGGAGTTGTGTCTTTATGTCTGGCTCAACACGGCTTAGATTTGCACGAGTATAGACCTGTACAGATAAAACAGGCAGTTTCGGGGTCCCAAGCCGCAGATAAAGAATTAGTTCAAAATTATGTAAAATTATTGTTAGGACTTGAAACTGTTCCAAAACCTGACCATGCAGCAGATGCACTGGCAGGGGCAATAACTCATCTTCATTATAAAAATTAAAAAAATTGAGGTAAATATGAAAATCCTTTTAGCACCAGATTCATGTAAAGGCAGTTTGTCTGCGGTAAAATTTTGTGAAATAGCAGAAAAAGCAATAAAAACGGTTTTGCCAGATGCAGAAATTGACAGTATGCCTATTGCTGATGGTGGAGAAGGAACTATTGACTGTCTGGAAAAAGCCTTGCACTGTCAGATTATGAAATGTTTTGTGCAGAATTCTCTTTATGAAGAAGAAGTAAGTTCTGTTGCTTTTATAGAAAACGGTAAAACTGCAATTATTGAAGCTGCTCAGTCTAATGGTTTATATCGTGTTAAGGGGCGAGAAAATCCTGAAAAAACAAGTACTTATGGTGTTGGTCAGTTAATTGGCTTTGCCTGTGATATGGGCGCTAAAAAAATCCTTTTGAATATGGGTGATTCCAGTACAAATGATTGTGGACTTGGGCTTTTGGCTGCTTTAGGTGGATGTTTTTATAATAAAGATGGCATTTCTTTTGTTCCTACAGGTGGAACTTTAAAAGATGTAGAGGAAATTGACCTTTCAATGATGTATCCAAGATTACAGGGAGCCAGGTTTGAAGGACTTTGTGATGTAGATAATCTTCTTTATGGTGAAACTGGCTGTTCTGTTGCTTTTGGACCTGAAAAGGGAGCTGATGAAGAAATGATAAAACACCTTGATGAAGGTTGCCGTCATGTAGCTTCTTTATTTAATAAGATGAGAACTACAGATTTTGCATTGGAAAAAGGTGCTGGAGCAGGCGGCGGATTAGGATTCTGCGTTCTTGCAGCATTAAACGGAAAACTTAAAAGTGGTATAGATACAATCCTTTCATTATGTGATTTTGAAAACCGTTTGAAAAATTGCGACCTGGTTGTTACTAATGAAAATTCTTTAATCTTAAATCGCTGTGGTAATGTATCTGCTGCGGCTTTTAACGAAGAAAAACTTGAAGAAGATTTAATTACTTATTTTAATAATAAATAGTAATGTAGTTTTATGAAAATTAAATCTTTACCATTTATCTTTTTAATGGCTGTAATTTTTTCTTCTTGTGGGACCGGTCTAAAAAATGTTTCTGTCGGCGCAAATAATATGTTTACCTGTGAACAAGGTGGCAGAAACAGAAGTTTTATTTATTTGGAACCGGAAAATAAAAATAAGGATACAAAACTTGTTGTCCTTTTACATGGGGCAGAAGATTCTGCTGAAAATTTTAGGGAAACAATTCGTTTTGAAGAGGAAGCTTTTAAGAGAAATTATGCAGTTTTGTATCTTCAGGGGGATTTTAATCCTGATGATAAGACTTCTGCAATTGGATGGGTTAATACTTACACTAAAGTTGGAAATGAAGATTTGAATTTTGTTGTGGATGCAGCGACTTACATAAAAAAAACTTACAAAGTTGGCAAAAAAACTTATGTTGCAGGTTTTAGTCAGGGGGCTTTTTTAATTAATAAACTTGCTATAGAAAAATATAATAAATTTGATGGATTTGCCAGTGTTGCAGGAATAATGGTAAAACACGCTTGGGAAAAACGTAAGAATAAGCCTGCTGCTTTCTTTCAGATTAATGGTTTAAAAGATGAATTAATTCCAATGGATTTTAATAATAGCAGTCGTTATAGTCCATATCCATCTACAGAAAAAGTCCTTGAATATTTTTCAAAGTCGAATAAGCTTGGAACTGATTATATTCAGGAAAATATTAATAAAAAAATTACATTGTTAAAGAATGAAGATAAAGTCTGGTGGATGTTGATAGAAGATTATCACCACGGTTGGCCAAAAAATGACCGGGCTGGCATAAATGTAAACGAATATATTCTGGATTTCTTTGATAAAAACTAGAATGTACCTGTTATTCGAATCTTAAAAACTCTCACTACTTACAAAATATCGATATTTCCTTTATACTATAAATATGTTTAACTCAATCACAGGAATTATTACTGGAAAATTTCCTAAACAGCTGTTTTTGGATAATAATGGCGTTGAATGGGATATTTGTATGCCAGATTCCAATCTTGAAATGGTTGGTGTCGTTGGTAGTGAAGCAAAAGTTTATACCTGGTTGCAGCATACAGATATGGTAATGTGTCTTTACGGTTTTGCCACTGCTGATGAACGCTCTTTATTCCTTGATTTATTAAAAGTTGATGGGGTTGGTCCTAAAGGCGCCTTAAAAATCATGAGTTCTGTTAGCAGCGGAAGATTGATGGAAGTTCTTGAAAATGGCGACCTTGAAATGCTGGAAAAAATTCCTGGAGTTGGTAAAAAAACTGCCGGTAAAATGATGCTTACTCTTAAAGGTAAACTTAAGATTAGTGAAAGTGCCGGAACTGTTGTTCGAGTAGATGCAGCAACTCCTTATGCAGATGTTGTAATGTCCCTTGCAAGCATGGGTTACGATAAGCGTACTGTTGAGCAGAAAGTTGCCCAGCTTGTGGAAGTGCTTTCTAAAGATGCTGCTTTTGCAGGAAAATCTCAGAAAGAAAGAGAAGATTTGATATTCCGTCGTGCTATTGTGGAGCTTGCTTAAAAAATTATGGAAGATTTAGATAATACAGATTTTAGTGCAATTGTAAGGGCTGACTTAAAAGATTCTTACGAAGATAATGATACTTTACGTCCTCAACTTTTAAATGATTTTCTTGGCCAGGAAGGTATTAAGAAAAATCTTAAAACTTTTATTGAGGCGGCTAAACAGCGCCAGGAACCTCTTGATCATCTTTTGTTGATTGGACCTCCAGGACTTGGAAAAACTACTTTGGCTCAAATTACTGCCCATGAACTTGGCGTAGATTTTAAGGTAACTTCTGCTCCAGCTTTAGATAAACCTAAAGACCTGGCAGGTATACTTTCCACAATCACTGAGCGAACTGTATTTTTTATTGATGAAATTCACCGTCTTAAACCTGCAATTGAAGAAATGCTTTACATTGCAATGGAAGATTTTGAACTGGACTGGATAATTGGCCAGGGAGCTGCTGCTCGTACTGTTCGTATTCCAATTCCACCTTTTACTCTTGTTGGTGCCACAACTAAAGCTGGTAGTGTAAGTTCTCCTTTGCGTTCACGATTTGGTTTTATTCCTCGCTTTGAATTTTATACTCAAGAAGAACTTGCATCTATTATTCGTCGTTCTGCAGGTATTCTTGAAGTTGGTATTGAAAAAGACGCTGCATTGCTTCTTGCACAATGTTGCCGTGGAACTCCTCGTGTTGCAAACCGTGTTTTACGTCGTATGAGAGATTTTGCTCAGGTGGAAGGCAGCAATTTAATCACTAGTGATATTGTAGATAATGGACTTAAACGTCTTGAAATTGACGAACTTGGTCTTGAAAAATATGACCGTGAAATCCTTCTTTCTATTATTCAGAACTTTGGTGGCGGCCCTGTTGGTGCTGAAACTTTAGCTATCAGTATTGGTGAAAGTATGGATACTTTGGAAGATTACTATGAGCCATATTTGATTCAGTGTGGACTTTTACAGCGCACTCCAAGAGGAAGAATTGTAACTGCAAAAGCTTATGAACACCTTGGCTTGAAAATCAGCGACAATGGAAATGGACAAGGTAGTTTGTTTTAAGCGTAAAGTGAATAGTGAAGAGTGAAATATGAAAACATCTGATTTTAATTTTGATTTACCTGAAGAACTTATTGCTCAGCATCCTAGTGGTATTCGCGGGCAGGATAAATTAATGCTTTTGAATCGGGAGACTGGTGAAGTTGAACACCATTCAATGGATGATTTACCATCTCTTATAACTCCTGATACTCTTATGGTTTTTAATAACAGTCGTGTTCGTCGTGCCCGTGTTTATGGTATTAAAGAAACAACCGGCCGTGAACAGGAATTTATGTTCCTTAATACTATTGATAAGGAATGTACAACCTGGAATACAATGGTAAAAAATGCTAAAAAGCAGAAACCTGGTATGCATTATAAATTTCCAGATGGAACTATTGGTACTATTATTGATGTTCCTGGAAATACCGGTACTGAATTCCGTGCCATGAAGTTCGATTTTGCTATTGATGAAGACTGGTTTGAACGTAATGGTCATATTCCTCTTCCTCCATATATTCGCCGTGAAGATGATGATACTGATAGTGAACGTTACCAGAATGTTTATGCTGATCAGACAGGATCGGCTGCTTGTCCTACTGCAGGCTTGCACTTTACCGAAAAAATGTTTGAACGTCTTGATGGTGCTGGTATTGAACGCTGCTTTGTAACTTTGCATGTAGGCTTAGGAACTTTCCTTCCAGTGCGTGAAGATGAAATTGAAAATCATAAAATGCATGAAGAATGGTATACAATTCCTGTAGAAACTGCAGAAAAAATTAATAAGGCTAAAAAAGAGGGGCGACCAATTCTTGCGGTTGGAACAACTTCTGTTAGAACTTTGGAAAGTGCCGCTAAAAAAATTATTGATGAAGGTGGGGTACCTGGTGCCAACGACGAATGGGTTCAGCCAGGAACAACTTCTACATCAATTTTTATGTATCCTGGATATAAGTTTAACGTTGTAGATAAAATGTTTACAAACTTTCACACACCAGAAAGTACATTGATTATGCTGGTAAGTGCTTTTGCCGGCCGAGAAAATATCATGAACGCCTACAAACAAGCCGTTGAAGCGAGATATAGATTTTTCTCATATGGCGACTGCATGTACATCCGCTAAGGCTAGTTTGCGAAGCAAACTAGGTAAGCACGCTTGCGTGCGACAGATTGTATGTTCATTAGGTAGCTGCTAGTTTTATAGATTCCTCGACTAGCTCGGAATGACAAGGAGAGGTCTAAGTCAACTGTTCAAAACTGTATCTAACCAGATTAAGGAACTGTTGTTTTACAACATCAGAAATCATCTGGTCAGTTGCAGCTTTTTCAAATTCTACAGCAACCAATTCTTCAATCTCTCCAACTTCCTTACGAGAAAGTGGAAGGTGGCGGCCAATCATTGCATTTTCAAATTCTTTACTATGAAAAGTGAAAGGACCTGCAAAGGCTAGGTGAACACTTAGCAAATGATTTCTTTCTGTATCTGCAAGAAAAGCAAAAGATGCTGATTGTTGAGTAATAATATGTTCCGGACCAATACGACGGAAAATAGAAAGTTCTGCATCTACCAATGGAATACGGATATTAGTTAAAATAAAACCTTCCGGGATGCCTTTAAAATTTCGTATATTTTCAATTTTTGTTTCTGTAAGGTTACGAAATTCAAGTTTTGCATCTAGAGCCATAAGTGGAGCAAAAAGGGTTAGCTTATAATCACTTGGAAGAATATTACCGCCGATAGTTGCAGTATTTCTTATAGTTGGGTTTGCAATACAAGATAAAGCTTCGTATAAAATCTCTGGAAGATGATTCTGACCAATATTCAAAAGATCAGATAAAGTTGCTCCCGGACCTACATCAATAAAACGTTCATGGCGTTCAATTTTAGAAAGTTCAGCAATTCCTAAAGTTGAAATAAATTTATCTGGAATAGTTTCGATTCTGTTACAGCCGCCAACAATTACAGTTCCGGGATTATTTTTTATTACTCTGAGAAGTTCATTTATATTTTTAGCGTATAAAATTGTTTTTCCCATCAGGTGATCCTCTCTATACGTTTGCTGGAAATTTGCAATGCATAAATAATGCCATTTACCAGAGTGTCAAGGTCGGTACAGCATGGAGAAAGATTTCGAACTGAATCTGAAATTTCCTGACGGGTTGGTAGTTTTGAAAGTTTTAATATCTGGTATGCGGCAAATATTTTACCGGCGTTACAGTAACCGCATAGTTTTATTCCAGCTTTTGTAAAACCACTGGAAATAATCTGGTATTCTTCAGATTTTACAAAGTAATCTAACGTAACAATGTCGTGGTCTTTTGCAATTCCTGCAGGTAATTTACAAGCAGCAACTGTTTTATCATCAAGAAGAATTGTACAAGCTCCACAAAAACCCGAACTGCAACCGCTTTTTACAGAAGGGCAGCCATTTCTGCGTAATACATTCAATAAAGATTCATCGGCATGTGCCTCAAGGATTGTTTTAGATCCATTTAAGAAAACTGGAATTTTCATTTATCTTCTCCTTGTGCAACTTTTTCTGTCTTTGTTCTATTCTTTATAAGTTCAAATAATTGGGCTTCTGTACAAGGCAATTCTGTAAGTTGTGTTGTAAGGGCAAGTGAAAGGGCAGAAGAAAAGGCTGCCGGTAAAGCATTGTGGATTAATCCGCTGACTTGCCCAGACTTATTGCCAGATTTTACAAAATAAATATTCATTCCATCACAGGTAACTGTTTTTCCTCGCACTAAGGTTGATAATTCCTGCTGAATTTCCTTTCTGACAGTTCTAAGTGCGGCTTGTTCATCGTAAAGTTCTCCGCAGTCAATTGTTACCCAAATACCTTTAATTTTTTCATTGTAAGTATATGTATCAAGTTCTACTTCAACAGCACAGGCAATAAAGGCTGATGAATGGAAAGGTTTCCCTGTAAGCGTATCATTATTCCACTTTTTTGTTGTGGCCGGCAAAATACTTTTTTTCGAAGAAATTGGTAGTGGCTGATGGAATCGTTTTTTCTGAATTTCCATACAGCATTTTTTAATGACTTCAGTCATAATGCCAATTGAACTAATGCTTTGTTCTGGAGTCTCTGGTAATTCATCTATATTGTATTCGCAGTTAATGGAAATATCACTTTTTGGTAACTGTAGAATTTCTGCGGCAGTATTTTTCCAAATTTCTTGAATTGCATCTGTTGGTTTAATTGTATGAATAACAAGTTTTGATTCTGATGTGAGAATAACTTCTATTTTTGCATCTGAAAGGAAGCTTGAAGAACCTGCAAACCCAGAGGCTTTGTATCCAGTTGCTATACCAATACCGCGTAATGGTAAGGCAAAAAAAGGATTAGAACTTTCATCAAGACGGGCAAGGGCTTCCATTCTAAATGATGCATATTTTCTATTAAAATCACTTTTAGAAAGTGTTATTTGTAAAACTTTTTCAATATCCCAATCTGCAATTTCTAACGGGAAAGGATTTTTCTTTTCCTGTTCTTTAGATTGAATTGCATTGTGTAAACGTAATTCATCTGGGAATATGTTAGTGTCATAACAAATCTTTTGAATTTGATTTTCAATTGCATAAAAGGCCTGGGAATCGATTACTCTCATTGAAAGTGTTGTTGGCGGTTTTTGAGATGTGTGAGTGGTTGTAGAAATGTACAGATTTTTTGGTTTGTAGTAGTTTACGGCGGCAATTGTAGTTCTGTCTGTAATTTCTTCTGCAAATGGATTTGAGGCACCTACATCTATATCAATTTTTACTTTAAGGGCATTAATTGTACCATCGTCGTCAACTGCAGCTTTATAATTAATTGTTGTGGCAACACCTGGGCGCATGTAACGGTCTTGTTCTGGCTGAGTTAATACTAATTTTACAGGCTTTTTTGAAAGATATGTTGCCAATGCAACTTGAGCTGCTAGATGTGTTGAACGCCAAAGTCCGTTTGGATGAACTGTGGCTGTAAGAGTTTTGTGTATGTAAATATTTTCTGAAGGAATTTTTAGAACTTCGGAAATTGTTTTCTGGGTAAAATATGTCCACTTTGTAGGCACATAAATATGGATTTTTTCACTTTCAGTATAAGCAAAAGCACCATCAGTTTCTGTCCACTTTGGTGAATAAAGTTTTTGCTTCCATGTATCTGAAGAAACGTGATTTGCATTTTCGAAAATTTCTTTATCTGCATCTTCTACAGAGAGGGTGTTGTACAATCCATATTTTACTTCTCTGGTTGCAACTGTTTTATTTGGATCTTCTACAACGCTGTTTTTGGCAATAACATCGTCCAGGGAAGGCATGTCATTTAGCTGGTCTACCAAATCTGTAATACTGTCTTCGTTTGACTGTTTATTTTCTACAATAACGTTTGAAAGCGCAGATTCAAGATTTTCAACGTCAAAGTTAATATTTACTTCATCTAGCAGCGAAAAAACAGTTTGTTCGTCTGGCCCAAAAATAATTCCTAAAGGTTCACCTTCGTAAGTAATGTTGTCGTATCCAAAAATCTTAGTTACCGATTTGTTGTATTCCATGTTTTTTTTACCTGGAATATCTGCTGAAGTGTAATAAAAATATCCTTCGGGTAAGTCTGGAATAGAAATGCTTTTTAATCTTCCGTTTTGAATAGGGCTTCGGATTAATGCGGCATAAAGGCATCCTTCTTTGTTATAATCGCTGTAAAAACCAGCGGCTTCAAGAGAACGAATTAATTTTTTTTGAACGCGACTTTTTGCCATTAGTTATTTCCTGTTCTCGTTTCCGATTTTAGTTACAGTTTCAATTACCAGCTGAACTTGTTCTTCTGTCATATCAGGGTAGAGAGGTATAGAAATTGTATCATTATATTGCTTTTCTGCGTTAGGAAAATTTTCGGCGGTAAAATCAGGATAAAGTTCCTTCCAATAAGTAAAATGGAAGATTGGAATAAAATGAACTGAAATTCCTAATCCTTCTGCCTGCATTTTTTTAGCAAATTCTTCACGAGTGATTTTAAGCTTTTCTGGAACAATGCGCATTAAATATAAATGCCAGGAATTTCCTTCTCCGTCTGGAGGAAGCTTAATAAAATCCAGAGATTTGAAAGCTTCATTATATTTTTCTACAACTGCTTTTCTCTGCTGGTAAAATAATTGTGCACGGTCTACCTGGCAGCAGCCAATTGCAGCTAAAACATCTGGAAGGTTAAACTTGTAACCTGGAGCTACAATATCATATTCCCATGAAGCTCTAGGAGATGTGTAACGGTCCCAGGTTGTGCGGTCCATACCATGCATACGCATAACTGTCATTCGGCGGGCCAGTTCTGGGTTACGGGTACAAACCATGCCACCTTCTGCTGTTGTAATTGTTTTTGTAACATAGAAAGAAAAAACTCCTGCATCACCAATTGTGCCTGCATAACCAAGACTTGTTGGTGAAGGGAAGGAATGGGCTGCATCTTCAATAACGTAAATTTTATGTTCTGGGGTTGAATATTCTTTTGCAAGTTCCATAATGTGCTTCATATTGCAAATGTTTCCTGCTATATGAACTGGAACAATTGCCCGTACCTTATGGCCGTTTTCTGCATCTTTTTTTAAGATTTCTTCTATTTTAATTGGGTCAATGCTGTAATTCTCTTTTTCGACATCTGCAAAGTAAACGTCTGCATTAAGATGGCGGGCACAGGCTGCAGTTGAAACAAAGGTATATGGAGTTGTAATAACTGCAGTTCCTGCTTTTACTCCGCAGGCTTCCATTGCAAGAATCATTCCGGAAGTATTGGAATTTACTGCTAGGCTAATTACAGGTTCACGGCCTTTTTCTTTATCATCTCCAGTAACTGCTTCACTGAATTTTTTTTCAAACTCTAAAGCGTATTTCCCTGTTGTAAGCCAGCCTGAATCTAAAACATCAAGAACTGCCTGTTTTTCAGCGTCAGTAATTGCTGCACGGTGGAATGGAACTTTAATTTCAGCCATAATTTCCTCCTGCTATACCTATAACAAATCAGTGCGTTTCTGATTGTCAGTTTTAATTTCTTCGTAAAAGTTTTTAAGACTTTCGCAATCTTCACAAAGAAGATTAACCAGTTTTTCCCGGTTTCTAAAATCATCTTCTTTCCCTGCTGTATAAAAGCAGATAGGGTAAAGCTGATTTAATAATTTTTCCAGACGGGAACTTTCGTATTCTTTGTTGTCCAAACGTAAAAGCTTTTTATATTCTGTTGGAGTTGGATTTTCTTCTTCCAGCCAAAGAGGTTCCACAAGTCGCTCTCCCTTACGGCAGCCAACAATTTTAATATCAATATCTTTATATGGTTCAAGACCGCTGAATTTAATAATCTGTTTTGCCAGATCAATAATTTTAATTGGATCCCCCATATCAAGAAGATATGATTTGCCATTTTTACCAACACCGCCAGTTTGCAATACCAAAGAACAGGCTTCTGGAATTGTCATAAAATAGCGGACCATATTTTCGTCTGTAACTGTAATTGGGCCACCAGTTTTAATTTGATCCTGGAACAATGGCAAAATTGAACCTCGGCTTCCTAAAACATTTCCAAAACGAACAAACATTATTGCCTGATTTTTATCTGCCGATTTTGCCGCATCTAATACCAGCTTTTCGCAAAGCATTTTAGAAGTGCCGTAAACACTTACTGGTGCTACAGCCTTATCTGTAGAAATAAGTACAAATCGGTTTACCTTATATTTAAGACTGGCATCAAGAAGATTTTTTGTACCAAAAACATTGTTTTCAATAGCTGCAACCTGATTTTCTTCCATCATTGGAACATGCTTATAAGCGGCACAGTGGAAAATTACGTTACATTTTGTATTTTTAATAATGTAATCTACATATTCCTTATCCCGCATATCGCCAATAATTGGAACTATAGTTGCTTTTTCTCCAACTCCTTCCTGCTGAAGAAGGCGAAGTTCACGGTAAATCTGGCAAATGGAATTTTCCCCGTGGCCAAAAAGGTAAAGACGTTCTGCACCACCAGAAAGAAGCTGCCTTGCCAGTTCAGAACCAATGGAACCGCCTGCCCCTGTAATTAAAACTCGTTTGCCACGAAGATAATTTAAGCTTTCTTTTAGGGAAATGGAAATTGGAGTACGGCTTAAAATATCTAAAGGGTCAATTTCGCGGGTTTGAACAAGATGGGCAGTGCCATTTATAACCTGACTGATTCCAGGCAAAATTTTAATATGAGAAAAACCATTTTTCTTAAGGGTTTCGTAGATTTCTCTAATTCGTTCTGTTGGTGCTGATGGAATAGCAATAATTGCTTCGTCTAAATCTGAATTACCAAGAATTGATGCAACGCCACTTATTGGGCCTAAAACAGGAACACCATCAATAACAGAGCCAATAATATCTTTATTATCATCAATAAAGGCGTTTACTTTTCCAAAGATTTTTTTACGTTTGATATCATCGGCAATAGTCTGGCCAGCAAAACCTGCTCCAATGATGTATATGCGCTTTTCCATTTTCCCAACCCTGTTACAATTATACTATATAATAGAATAAATCGCAATTAAACGGATAAATGGAATAAACGTATCTTTCCAAAGTATTCCGCTATCGGCCAAAAGGTATCTCAAAAAAGGCTGTGCTCGCGGGAACCCGTGTTTAGGGCAGTACTGCGCGCAGAATTTTTTGAGACACCTTTTAACCTACGCTGCATACTTATGAAAATATCATTTTTTTATAGTAAAAAAGTTTAAAAAATTATTAAGAACCACATATTATGTGATTAATTGATTTTTTCTAAAAAATAATCCCCTAAATCCCCTTAATCTGTGGTTCCTATATTTCGAATTAATCCTACATTAATTTCAAGTAAGTAAAAAAAAATGCTAAACCCAATTACATAAACCTCCGATTAAAATATTGATAGTCGATAGATATAGGGTGGATTATATGGGAAAAATGAAAAGACTTTGTTTGGCTGCGGTTTTACTTTTGTGTTCTGCTGCATGTTTTGCAAAACAGATTTCATTCCAAATTGTTCAGCATGATGAAAGTGCAAAAGACGTTACAGAACAGTCGTTAACAATTGAAGATGAAGTATTAAACTCTTTTTTTGATTATGGATACATTGTAACAAATTCTGATGCAAAGGTTGCAGCTTCAGATGCACAAGACGAAAAGTTTTATAAAAATGGTGTAGGTGAAGCTTTTAATGGCTATTCCGATTATTTTATTCAAATCAGTTTATTTTACGAAAGAACAGAAGAAACTCGCTCTGCAGCTTCAGATCTAAAAAAAGTGTCATTTGTAGTAACTTCTGCAAAAACTGGTGTAAAGGTTGCAAGTAAATCTGTTGACAATATTAAACTTGAACATAAAAAAGATGATTTAAAAAAGATTTCTGCAAATCTTGTTACAGAAATTAATAAAACATTAAATAGTAAATAAACCTAAGGATGGGTAGGGATATGAAAAATAGAATTACAAGTTTTGTTACAAAAATTTTAGTAGTTATTACAGGATGTTTGCTTTTTGCATCTTTTAGTCCTTCTCTTGATGGAAGAGCCGTTGTTGTAGATGACGGAGTATTCCCAAAAGGATTATTCGCAAAGACTGTAGGATATTTACCTGGCGATATAATTAGTGTCGCATCTGTTTCAGGAGATTCTGCTGTAGATTTGCTTGTAATTGGTGCCCTTGATCCTTCTGAAGGTGTTGCAATTATGCTTTCACCAGAAGCTGCTTCGGCAATTGGTATTGAAAAATCTGCTAATAATATAGTTAAGATTACAAAGCGTTCTGGTCAGGATGAACGTGTTTATGGAACTGCTGTTATAGCTAAGAAAAATACTGCTGTAATGGATTATTCAGAAGAAGATGCAGTAGGTTTTGATTCAACAATTGCTGCTGAAGAAGAAGAAAATTTTGAAGAAACTGCTGTAGAGGAACCTGCTGTTGAAGAAGAGGCAGAACCAGAAGAAGAAACTTTTGTAGAATATGACGATTCTGAAGATGAAACTGACTTTGAAGATTACGAAGAAGAATCTGTAATTCCAGAAGAAGAGGAAGAAGAGGAATTTGACGAAGAAACTGTTGAAGAAGAATTTGATGAAGAAACAGTAGAAGAAGAATTTGTTGAAGAAGAGTTAGAAGAAGATATTGAAGAAGAAGTTCCTGAAGCAGAAGTAGAGGAAACAACAGAAGAAGAACTTGAAGAAGAAATAGAGGAAGAAACTGTTGAACCTGAAACAGAAGAAGAAGTTGATGAAGAGATTATTTCTGAAGAAGTAATTGAAGAAGAACCTGAAGAATTAGAAGAAGAGACTGTTGAAGAAGAACTTGAAGAAGAAGAGCTCGATGAACAGCCTGAATATGAAACAATTGAAGCTGCTGAAGATGAACTTTATGAAGAACAGGAAGAAACTCCTGTTGAAGAATATGAAGAAGAAGTTCCTGAAGCAGAAGAAGAGGAAACAACAGAAGAAGAACTTGAAGAAGAAATAGAGGAAGAAACTGTTGAACCTGAAGTTGAAGAACCTTTGGAAGAAGAATTTGTTGAAGCAACAGAAGAGTTTGCAGAAGAACCTATGGATGAAGAAGCTGTAGACGATGAAGTTCCAGAATTAGAAGAAGATTTGGAAGAAGAAGCTATTGAAGAAGAGCCTGAGGCATTTGTTGAAGAACCAGCTGTTGAAGAATCTGCAGTAGAAGAAGATGAACTTCCAGAACTTGAAACTGAAGAAATAGAAGAATTTGATGAACCAGAAGCTGAAGAAAAAGCAGAACCTGAAATTGAAGAAGATTCTGATGCTTACGAAGCAATAGTTCTTGTTCCAGTAGAATCAAATCCACCTGTAGAAGATGACACAGACGAAGTAGAAGATGTATTTGAAGATGAAGAAGCTATTCTTCTTATTCCAGAAGAAACAACAGCAAGATCTATAACACCAGCTGTAACACCTGCACCTGTTATACCATCAAGAAGCACAACACTTGTTCCAGCACCTGTTGTAAAATCAACTTCTTACGATAAATATATGGTTGGCAGTTTGTCTGAACTGAAGTCTGGAAGCTACTATATTCAGATTGCTGCTCTTTCTAATGATGATAATATTATGGAAATTGTAAATAAATATTCAAACAATTATCCAATTACAATTGTTCCAATGGCTGGTGGTCAGCGTAAACAGGTTATGATTGGACCACTTTCTATGGATGAATATGCTGTAGTTCTTGCTCGTTTCAAGAGCTATGGATACAAAGATGCATTCTTAAGAAAGATTAAATAGAAATATATCTTGGGCAAAAAAAATACCTACAAAGCAGAACTGTTTTGTAGGTATTTTTTTATTGTATAGATTCGAGGCGTCAAGGCACGTTCGCCTTCGGCTCACTCAAGGTCTTGACTCGGACGTTTTTATGAGAGTGTGAAATTTATTCTGTAAATTCAGTAGGCTGCAATAAAAAGGATTAATGCGAGTTACTCGCTTGCAGCTGACAGCTACTGTTTATGTTTCGAATATAAAATACAATTTGATTTTTTTCAAGAGTCAAATGATT
>JAZLKI010000011.1:0-44144 GCA_045597485.1 Treponema sp. | reverse complement strand
GTTGGTGGTATGCCAGGTCTTAAAGCTTTCGTAGCAGCAGTTTTCGGTGGAATTGGTTCTATTCCTGGTGCTGTTATTGGAGCATTCCTTATTGGTATTTGTGAAAATATTATTAAAGGACTTGGATGGACAACATTTAGTGATGCATTTACATTTGTACTTTTAATTGTTGTTCTTATGTTCATGCCAACTGGTTTGTTCGGTGAAAAACAGACTGACAAAGTGTAAGTGTGCGGAGGCTGATGATGGAAAAGAAAACTATTAGTAAAGATATGATAATCAGCTTTGGCTTACTTGCTTTGCTGTTTGTTGTTTTAGTTGTACTTGAACAGGTTCTTCCAAGAACTTCTATTTTGTTTACAGTATTAAAAAAAGGTGCAATCTACGCTTTGGTTGCAGTTTCTATGAACCTTCTGAATGGTTTTACAGGTTTGTTCAGTCTTGGACAGGCTGGATTTATGTTGCTTGGTGCTTATACTTATGCAATTTTTACAATTCCTGTAGAAGCTCGTGCACAGGTTTATCAGTATTTTGACGGCGGTGCCATTCAGTTTACTTTGCCAATTTTTGTTGCAATGATTCTTGCCGGCGTTGTTGCTGCAATTTTTGCTTACTTGATTGGACTCCCTGTTCTTAAACTTAAATCAGACTATCTTGCAATTGCTACTTTGGGCTTTGCTGAAATTATTCGTGCCATCTTCCAGTGGGATAAAATTGGTATTATTACAAACGGTTCAAATCTTTTGCGTAAATATCCAGTTTTCAAATCTACCACTTTCTATTTTGCAGTAAGCGGTGTTTGTATAGCAATTATTGTGCTTCTTATTAATTCAACTTATGGTCGTGCTTTTAAAGCCATTCGTGATGATGAAGTTGCTGCAGAAGCTATGGGAATTAACCTTGCTCACCACAAGCGTTTGTCATTTGTAATCAGTTCTTTCTTTGCAGGAATCTCTGGTGCACTTCTTGCTATGTTCCAGACAACAATTCAAGCTAGTCAGTTCAAATCTGCAATGACTTACGAAATTCTTTTGATTGTAGTAATTGGTGGTATTGGATCGGTTACAGGAAGTTGTATTTCATCTTTCTTGTTTATTGCATGTTCTGAATGGTGGCTTCGCTTCCTTGATAATTCCAACTTGAATATTCCTGGATTAAATATACTTCGCCCTGGATTCCGTAAAGTTGTATTCAGCGTTGTAATTATGTTGATTGTATTGTTCTACCAGAAAGGTATTATGGGTGATAAAGAATTCAATCTTGGGCGTATGATAAAGAATATTAAATCCCTTCCAAAGAAGTTTAAAAATCGTGGTAAAAAACCAACTCCTGTACAGGAGGTAAAATAATGGCAGAAAATGTATTAAAAATGGAAAATGTCACAATGCAGTTTGGTGGTGTTGTGGCTGTAAATAACCTTTCCCTTGAAGTAAACAAAGGTGAAATTGTTTCTTTGATTGGTCCAAATGGTGCCGGAAAAACTACTGCTTTCAACGTTGTAACTGGTGTTTATGCTCCAACAAATGGTGCTGTTTACTTCAATAATAATCAGATTGTAGAAAACTTTCCTCGTGGAAAAATGAAGAAACTTTATGCTGGTTCAGATCGTGGTAAGTTTACAAAACACCTTGAACCAACTCCAGATAAAATTACAAAACTTGGTATTGCCAGAACCTTCCAGAATATTCGTTTATGGAAGTCTCAGACAGTATTTACAAATGTATTGATTGCAAAACATCTTCGTAAAACAAGTAATGTATTTACTGCAACTTTCCGTTTGAACTGGAAAGAAGAAAAGAAACAGCGCGAAGAAGTTGATGAACTTTTGAAAATTTTAGGATTGTATGATGTTCGAAATGAACTTTGTACTTCACTTCCATATGGTTTACAGCGTCGTTTGGAAATTGCCCGTGCTCTTGCAACTAATCCAAGTCTTCTTCTTTTGGACGAACCTGCTGCCGGTATGAATCCTCAGGAAACTGCAGAATTAACAGATTTTATTCGCCGTATTCGTGATGAATTCCATCTTACAGTATTTATGATTGAACATCATATGGATTTGGTAATGGATATTTCTGATCGTATTTATGTATTGAATTTTGGTGCTTTAATTGCCAGCGGTACTCCTGAAGAAATTCAGAATAACCCAGAAGTAATTTCTGCTTATCTTGGTGAAAGTGAAGAAGGAGTTAACTAATGCTTAGTATTAAAGATTTACATGTATCATATGGTGGTATTAAAGCTTTACAGGGAATTAATATTGATGTTCCTGATGGAAAAATTGTAACTCTTATTGGTGCAAATGGTGCCGGAAAATCTACAATGCTTCGTACTATCAGCGGATTAGTTAAAGCAGAATCTGGTTCTATTAAACTGGATAATGTTGAACTTATTGGTTTGCCTATTAATAAGATTTGTGCAGAAGGTATCGCACTTTCTCCAGAAGGTCGCCACGTTTTTGCTGATTTGTCTGTAGAAGAAAATCTTAAAATTGGTGCTTACCTTCGTAACGATAAAGAAACTATTGCTAACGATATGGAATGGGTTTACAGTCTTTTCCCTCGTTTGAAAGAACGCAGCTGGCAGTATGCAGGAACTCTTTCTGGTGGTGAACAACAGATGTTAGCTGTAGGTCGTGCTCTTATGAGCCGTCCAAAAATTCTTATGCTTGACGAACCTTCTTTAGGACTTGCTCCATTAGTTGTTCAACAGATTTTTGACATTATTAAAGAAATCAACAAAAAAGGTGTAACTGTACTTTTGATTGAACAGAATGCTAACATGGCATTAAAAACTGCTGATATTGCTTATGTAATTGAAACAGGGAATATTGTACTTTCTGGTAGTGGTCAGGAAGTTCTTGCAAATCCAACAGTTCGCGAAGCTTATTTAGGTAAAAAGAAATAATACATTTTTATAAACTAAAACACAAAATGATGCTATAATTATAGTAGGAGTATAATTTTATATGAACAAAAAACAACATAGAGAAACACTTCTTACTAAATATGGTCTTATATCTTTTGTAGTGATTACAGTTTGTATTTCTGCATTATCAATTACTACTGCAAATATGACAAAAGCACCTGTTGAATCTATCTTTAAAGAATCGATGGATACTGTTTTGGACCAGGCAGTTGATAGTGCTGAAACATGGTTTGAAAATCAGGTAGAAGTATTAAATATATTTCAGACAGCAGTAGTTGACGGAACTGATGATATTGAAAGTATTAAGGAATCTATCAAGGCTAAAACAAAACCTAATGGATTTGAATATGTAATGGTATTCTGGGATACAGATACTACAGCTCAGGATGGTGGTCCATCGACTTTTAATACAAAAGGTGGTTCATCATCTGCTGGTATTACAACTAAGGAATATTGGACACAGCATAAACAAAAAGATGTAGATTTATGGCTCGAATCTCCACGTCAGTCAAATGCTGGTGGTTATACAATGCCACTTTTTGTTAAGTCAAACTTCTTTGATTCTAAGACTGGCGAATTAGTTCACGGTGGTATGGTAGGATTCCTTGAACTTGGTCCAATTGCAAATTTGCATAAAACATTCTATAAAACTGGTAATATTTCTATTTATGATGACGTTGGCGGAATTCGTGCTGGTGTTGATATCTTAAATGCCGAAGATGCTGAAAAATCTAAAATGGCAATTTATGAAAAGCAGATTAATCTTGCAAATAAAGTTTGGACTGTAGTTGCTTACGTTGAAAAAGAAGAAATTGCTGAAGTTCCAGGCTTGTTGCAGAGAAACTCTCTTATTGGCGGCTTAATTGTTGCAATCATTCTTCTGATTTCCGTACTTATTATTATCAAAATCTTAATTGGTAAATTCGATTCTATTAAGAAAAATATTGATAATCTTAATACTGGCGATAAAGACCTTACTAAACGTCTTGAAGTTAAGCATAACAATGAGATTTCTCAGGTTAAGAAATCGGTAAATATATTTGTTGATACAGTTCATACAACTGTTAAAGAAATTGGTGCTGCTAACCAGGATTTAAGAGACAGCTTTAATAAGGTAAAAGATCAGCTTGATGCTACTCAGGCTCAGATTGGACTTGTAATTAAAGAAATGGATGAGGCTACAGAAACTTTGTCAAACGAAGACCGCTGTGTAATGAATACAAGTGCTTCGGTTACTCAGATTTCCGAAAATATTAAATCTTTGAATTCAATGATTGAATCACAGGCTGCTGCTATTACAGAAGCAAGTTCAAGTATTGAAGAGATGATTGGAAACATTAAGTCTGTTTCTAATTCTGTTGGTAAGATGTCTGAGGAATTCGTTGAATTAAATAATGCCACAATGGATGGTATTGAAAAAAATAAAATGGTAAATGATTTGTTACAGACTGTTTTGGCTCAGAGTAAGTCTTTGCAGGAAACTAACAGTATTATTGCTAATATTTCATCACAGACAAACTTGCTTTCTATGAACGCCATGATCGAATCTGCTCATGCTGGTGATGCAGGTAAGGGTTTCGCAGTAGTAGCTGAAGAAATTCGTAAACTTGCAGATACTAGTGCTGTTCAGTCTAAGTCTATTGGTGAAAACCTTAAAGAAATTGCTGCTAATATTACAAAGGTAGTAGAAAGTGCTAATGCAAGTAAGAACTCATTTGAACTTGTAGGAACTAAAACTGGATATACATTTGAACTTGTAGAATCAATTAAGGGTGCTATGGATGAACAGATGGAAGGAACTCAGCAGATTCTTGAAGTTCTTTCTGAAATGAATTCTACTTCTACAGAAGTAAATACAGCTAGTAAAGAAATTGAACATGGTACAAATGAAATTCTTGATTCTATTTCAAGTTTGAAGATTTCTTCTCAGGAAATGTCTGATTCATTCAGTATGATTAAGTCTACAACTGAAACTACAAAGGATACTACAGAAAACCTTAATCAGTTGACTTATGATATGACTGAAGCTGTAAATAACATTTCTGGTAAGATTGATGAATTTAAAATTTAATTAAATCTTAATAAGAAATAGTAAAATTACTAATAAAATTTCTTAAAAGACCGGTAAAATATGCCGGTCTTTTTTTTGAATTTATTTGAAATTTCATAGGGAATTCACTTGATAAAATCCGGTTTAAATTATAAATTCAGAAGTAACAACACTATATATAGTGTTTAAAAGAATTTAAAAAAATGAAAAAACACTATTGACAAAATAAAAAACTTATGGGTGGGGTAAAATGAAAATCATTAAGCGTAATGGTGAAGAAGCCATTTTTGACGTTCAGAAAATTATCAATGCTATTGAAAAAGCTAATGCTGCTGTTCCAGATGTAGATCGTATTTCGGAAGCTTATATTCAGGCTGTATCTGCAAAGGTAAAAGATGCTTGTTATGCAAGTAAAGTACAGTTGAACGTAGAAGCTATTCAGGACTTGGTAGAAACTGAATTGATGCGCATTGGTGCTTTCCAGATTGCCCGTTCATATATTACATATCGTTATCGTCACGCTCTTATGCGTAAACAGAATTCTACAGACCAGCAGATTCTTTCGTTGCTTGAATGTGCTAACGAAGAAGTTAAGCAGGAGAATTCTAACAAAAATGCTACTGTAGTTTCTGTACAGCGAGACTACATGGCTGGTGAAGTTTCTAAAGATATTACACGCCGTTTCCTTCTTGATGAAGATGTTGTTGCTGCACATAACGAAGGTATGATTCACTTCCATGATGCCGACTACTTTGCTCAGCATATGCACAACTGTGATTTAGTAAACCTTGAAGATATGCTCCAGAATGGTACTGTAATTAGTGGAACAAAGATTGATACCCCACATTCTTTTTCTACAGCTTGTAACATTGCCACTCAGATTATTGCTCAGGTTGCATCAAGTCAATATGGTGGACAGTCAATTTCCCTTACACACCTTGCTCCATTTGTAGACGTAAGCCGCAAGAAGATAGTAAAGGAATTAAATCTCACAGTTGAAGAAACAGGTGTTTCATTTACAAAAGAACAGTTTGATAAGATTGTTGAACGCCGTGTAGCAGAAGAAATTTCTCGTGGTGTACAGACAATTCAGTATCAGGTTGTAACACTTATGACAACAAACGGTCAGAGTCCTTTCGTAACAGTTTTCATGTATTTGAATGAAGCACGTAATGAACAGGAAAAAGCTGACCTTGCACTTATTATTGAAGAAGTTCTTAAACAGCGCTATAAGGGTGTTAAAAATGAAGCAGGGTACTATGTAACTCCTGCATTCCCAAAACTTATTTACGTTCTTGAACCAGATAACATTGAAGAAGGACAGAAATACTTCTATCTTACAGAACTTGCTGCAAAATGTACTGCTAAACGCCTTGTTCCAGATTATATTTCTGAAAAGAAGATGTTTGAACTTAAAGATGGAAACTGTTATCCATGTATGGGATGCCGTTCCTTCCTTACAGTATACCGCGATGAAACTGGCCGTCCAAAATTCTATGGTCGCTTTAATCAGGGTGTAGTTACACTAAACCTTGTAGACGTAGCTTGTTCTTCAGGAAAAGATTTAGAAAAATTCTGGCAGATTTTTGATGAACGTCTTGAACTTTGCCACCGTGCATTGATTTCGCGCCATAAGAGACTTTTAGGTACTCCAAGTGATGTTGCTCCAATCCTCTGGCAGAATGGTGCTTTGGCTCGTCTTGAAAAAGGTGAGTGCATCGACAAGCTTTTGTTTAATGGTTATTCAACAATTTCTCTTGGATATGCTGGTCTTTGCGAATGTGTTCGTTATATGACAGGACGCCCTCATACAGATCCACAGGCAACTCCATTTGCTTTGGAAATTATGCAGCATATGAACGATGCTTGTGCTAAATGGAAGGAAGAATCTACAATCGCATTCAGTTTGTATGGAACTCCTCTTGAAAGTACAACTTATAAATTTGCTAAATGTCTTAAACGCCGTTTTGGTATTATTCCAGGCGTAACAGATAAAAACTATATTACTAACAGCTACCACGTAAACGTAACAGAAGAAATAGATGCTTTCTCTAAACTTACATTTGAAAGTCAGTTCCAGGAATTAAGCCCAGGTGGAGCTATTAGTTATGTTGAAGTACCAAACATGGAAAACAACATTCCTGCTGTAATTGCCGTTCTTAAACATATTTATAACTACATTATGTATGCAGAATTGAATACTAAGTCAGACTGTTGCCAGAAGTGTGGTTATACTGGTGAAATTCAGGTAGTAGAAGATACAGAAGGTAAGTTAATCTGGAAATGTCCACAGTGTGGAAATACAGATCAGACTACTATGAATGTTGCTCGCCGTACTTGTGGATACATTGGAACTCAGTATTGGAACCAGGGTAGAACACAGGAAATTAAAGAGCGCGTTTTGCACTTGTAGTTGTTATGTATTACGGTGCTATTAAAAAATTTGATATAGCCGACGGTATAGGTGTCCGTGTCTCAATGTTTGTTAGCGGATGCCGTAACTGTTGTCCTGGTTGTTTCCAGCCTCAGACCTGGGCCTTTGATTATGGACAGGAATTTACTGAGGAAACAGAAAAAGAAATTATCGAAGCTCTTGCTCCAAGCCATATTACAGGATTTTCTCTTTTAGGTGGAGAACCATTTGAAGAAGAAAATCAGGTTGTGTTGGCCCCATTTCTTGAAAAACTAAAACAAGTTTATCCTCAAAAAGATATATGGTGCTGGACCGGATATATTCTTGAAAAAGATTTACAATCTGGTGGAAGGAAGTACACTGAATATACAGACAGAATGCTGGCCTGTATTGATACTCTTGTAGACGGCCCTTTTATTGAATCACAGCGAAATCTTATGCTGGAGTTTAGAGGTTCCGAAAATCAGCGTATTATTAAATTAAGATAAGATTTTTACCAGACTTTTATTAAGAGCAAATTTCCGTTTTTAACACTTACTTCTGCAATCTTTCCAGGTATTACTTCGTTGCTGGAGCCATACATATAGCTGGCTTTAATTTCTGAGTTATCCAGCGTGTATTTAGCATTTTTTATTGTAACGCCAGAAACATCACCAGTTACGTTCATAAGTGAAAAATAAGAAAATTTATCTTCAATAAATACAGGATTAGAACCTACAATAGACATTTCCGAGTAATCATCGATAATGGTTGCGGGAATTCCTTTTTCATGTAGGTATAAAAGACACGATATATTGCACATAGAGTGGTCAAAACGGTTGCCAATGACCCCAAGTAATATAAAATCATTAAAACCTCGTTTGAGGGCCTCTTTAACAGCGTAGAAGGTGTCTGTATCGTCTTTTTCGCAGGGTAATTGAATTGTTTCTATGGAAGTTTCTGGGCGTTGAGTGGAGTCAAAATCTCCTACTATAAGGTTAGGGGTAACATTCAAATCTTTCTGGTGATTTAAACCTGCATCACAGAAAATAAAGTAATCGGTTGGAAGAAGGAATGATTTAATCTTTTTGTAATTTTTTATTTCTGCGGCACTAACTATAACACAACGACTCATGGTGTAATTTTAGCATATTTGTAGTATATTTATCAAAAGGATTTTGCCATGCTAGATGTATTACTTTTTACAATAAACTGTATTATGCCCGTAATTTTAATTATGGTTTTGGGCTATATTTTGAAACAGGTTCATTTTTTTACACCTGAATTTTTGAAGATTGGTAATAAAACTGTATTTTATGTATCGTTACCAGTTCTTTTGTATAAAAATATTGCAGACATAAACGATATTTCTGAAATTCGTATGGATGTAATTGGCTATATGTTTATTGTGGTTTTTGTTCTTATTATTATTGGCGGTTTGTTTGCCCTGCTGGTAAAAGACCCAAAACAGAAAGGTGTTATACATCAGTGTATTTTTCGCTCTAACTTTGCGTTGATTGGAGTTCCTCTTGCTGAACTTATGGGTGGTTCAAATGGT
Source organism: Treponema sp. (assembly GCA_045597485.1). GTDB lineage: Bacteria > Spirochaetota > Spirochaetia > Treponematales > Treponemataceae > Treponema_D. Next base: position 35,216 of record JAZLKI010000011.1, on the reverse strand, counting down.
GTAGTTATGGCAGCTGTTATTTCTTTGTTTTCTATTCCTCTTTTTAATGTTATGGCGGTAATTGTTTTATCTGTTTATAAAGATGGAAAAATGAAAATAAGTGTTCGTAAGCTTCTTTTTGATATTTACAAAAATCCTTTGATTCGTGGTGTTTTGCTTGGTCTTTTGGTTGCTTTTGTAAAATATATTTTTGTAAAAAATGGTAGTAGAAGTCCTTTGGAATATGAGGGAGTTGCTTTTGTTAATACTACAATAACTTATATTGCTCGTTCTGCAACACCGCTGTCGCTTTTAATTTTAGGTGGGCAATTTGATTTGCAACGTATGCAAGGATATAAAAAGCCGCTTGTAATTGGTTTAATTGGTCGTAATCTTATTGCTCCGATGATTGGAGTTGGAACCGCCTGTATTCTTACTTTAAATGGAATTGTAAATTTTGGCCCAGATGTTTTTGCAGCATTAATTGCATTGTTTGCAACTCCAGTGGCCGTTGCATCTGCTATTATGGCCGATGCTATGGATAATGATGGGCAACTGGCAGGGCAACTTGTTGTGTGGACTTCTTTAATTTCTTTAGTATCGCTTTTTGCTGTAATATTTGTTGTTCGTGCCCTGGGATTATTGTAACTGACCAGAATAATTTTTGTATCGAATTAAAACAGGCCGTCTTATTCCGTCAGCGTAAAGTTCGAAATCTTCTGAAGCAGGATTAAGTAAAAATTCTTCATACTCCGAATTTGCATAGTCTAAGCGGGAATTTGTAATTCCACCGTTTTCCATTAAAAGCCGACGATGTTCTTCCTTTGTGTAAAAATGGGTATACCAGCTTGGAAAGTTTCCTTTTTTTCCTTGAGTTACAAAATCGTAGCGGAGCAGTTCGTAGGCCACTTTGCCGTCAAAAAGGGAAGTATTTGCAATCAGCCTTGCCAGGAATTCAAACCAGAATTGTTCACGGCGAAGATTTTCAAAGGCCCCTTCCAGCCGCCCAACATCAACTACATTGCAAAAGAAAGTCCAAGCGCTAACCTTGCCAAGAATATATTTCATGGTTGCCCCAAAATGGCCACTATTGTAGTAAGCATCCACTACGGTTTCCACATCTTTAAGATAATTCATATCTGCGTAAGACATGTATGGAGTGGAGAAGGTTTCGTAGGCAGGGTTTTCCATCCATTTCCAGCCGTTGTTTTTTGCATATTCTTCCATTTTTGTTCCGTGGAGAACTTTGAGAAAGCCTAACTGGAGCGCATCTGGGCGAAGGTCCATTACAAAGTCAAAGGATTTTCCAAAGGTTGGCAAATCTTCGTAGGGAAGGCCGGCAATTAAATCCAGATGCTGGTGAATTGTTCTTGGAATGCGGCGGACATTTTGTGCAAGAGTTGCAACGTTTGGAGAACGGCTGATTGCTTTTAGGGTTTCTGCATTGCTGGATTGAACGCCAATTTCAAACTGCATAACATTTGCCGGCACTTTCTGCAGTAAATCTAATGCTTTCTGACTAAGATATTCTGCTTCAATTTCAAAATGAAACATAGTTTTTCCGTTGTGATGAACTAGAATATATTCCCAGATTTTAAGGTAACGTTCTTCATTCAGATTAAAAGTGCGGTCTACAAATTTTACAATGCGAACCTTTGCGTCAAGGAAACGTTGCAAATCGGCATAAACCCGTTCCAAAGGCATAAAACGAACTTTACGGTCCAAAGAAGACATACAGTATGAACAGGAAAATGGACACCCCCGGTTGGATTCGTAATAGTAAAGTCTGTTGTCTGGGTCGGAAAGGTCGGGGTAGGCAAAAGGAAGTTCGCTTAAATCGCAGAGAGGTTCTCTAGGCCCACCAAAAGAAATTCTTCCATCATCACGATAATAAATGCCAGGTATATTGGGATTAAGATTATTTTTGATTAATTCCAGAGAGGTAACTTCGCCTTCGCCAATCATTATAAAATCTAAATCTGGAAGTTTGTTTAGGTAACCTTGTGGCCAATAACCAAATTCAGGTCCACCGGCGCCAATTATTGCATGGGGCAGGAGTTTTTTAATATCTGGAATAATTTTGCAAATAACTTCGGAATTCCAGATATATGTTGAAAATAAAACTGCATGTGCTTCTGTTTCTGCAATGCCACGTAGAATATCGCCAATGGGCTGATTAATTGTAAACTCGTGAAAGTCGATGGAAAGGTCTTGTGCAGAGTAGTGTTGTTCAACGAAATACTTAATTGAACGAACTGCTAGATTTGTATGACTGTAAGAAGCGTTTATAGCTACCAGTAGAATTTTCATAATCATCATTCCTGTATTTATAATATACCATTATATACAGGAATGATGTAAGATTTAGTTGAAATCTTTTACGCCGTTTAAATCCAATGTTGCAAATAAATCATCGATTGTTTCGCGACGACGGATTTCTTTGAAAGATCCATCTGGACGCAAAAGAACTTCACCACAGCGAAGTTTACCATTGTAGTTAAAGCCCATTGCACGTCCGTGAGCACCTGCATCGTGAATAATTACGAAATCTCCCATATCAATTTTTGGAAGAGGGCGCTGAACTGCAAATTTATCGCAGTTTTCACAAAGGGAACCAACTACATCGTATACTTCTGTTTTTGGAGCATTTTCTTTTCCGCTTACTGTTACTTCGTGGTAAGAGCCGTACATACCTGGGCGCATTAAATCTGACATACATGAATCTACGGCAATGTATTCGCGGTAAATATGTTTCTGATGAATTGCTGTTGTTACAAGCCAACCATAAGGGCCTGTAATAGGACGACCACATTCCCAGTAAATTTCGAGAGGGTCGAGGCCTGCTGGAACTACAACTCTGTCGTATTCTGCACGAATACCTTTTGCAACTTCGTCGTAATCTACGGCTTTTTGTTCTGGTTTATATGGAATACCAAGTCCACCACCAAGGTCAACGAATTCAATGCGTACACCACATTTTTCTTTAATTTCTGCACAAAGTTCGAATAATAATTTTGCTGTATCAACAAAGAATGCTGGATTCAATTCATTTGAGGCAACCATTGTGTGAAGTCCAAAGTGCTGAACTCCTTCTTCTTTACAAATCTTATATGCTTCGAGAATCTGTGCTCTTGTTAAACCGTATTTTGCTTCTTCTGGTTTACCAATAATAGAGTTACATCCAGTTTTTTCTGTACCAGGATTGTAGCGGAAACAAATTGTATCTGGTAATTTTCCAAGGTGCTTTTTCAAGTATTCAATATGAGTAATATCATCTAAATTGATAATGTTTCCTCTTTCAAAAGCGTATAAATATTCATTGGCAGGAGTTTCGTTAGAAGTGAAAATAACGTGTTTTCCTTTGATGCCAGCCATTTCGGAAAGCATTAATTCTGGCAATGAAGAACAGTCGGCACCACAGCCTTCATCTGCGAGGATTTTCAATAAATAAGGATTTGGACAAGCTTTTACTGCAAAATGCTCTCTAAAAACCGGGAAAATACTAAAAGCTTTAGTAAATTTCTTCATATTTTCGCGAATTGCCTGTTCATCGTAAAGATAAAAAGGTGTAGGAAAGTCTTTTACTAAGTTAGTAAGCTGATCTTTGTTTAATGGAAAATTAGAACTCATAATAATACCTCACAAATTTGATACTGAAATTATGTCGAAATGAGGTATTATTTGCAATATTTTTTTGTATAAATATACAGAAAAAACTGTATAAAAATACAAAAAAATATTGGAGAAATTACTGTAAAACCATCTGGTCGTTTGTCATGGAATGTTTCTTAATCTCTTTGAAGCGTTCTGCAAGATCTTCAAGAGTGAGTTTTTGCTTTTCTTCGCCGCTTATATCAAGGATTATTTCGCCTGCATCCATCATTAAAAGACGGTTACCGTAGTCTAATGCCTGCTTCATATTGTGAGTTACCATCATAACTGTAAGATTGTTTTCGTTTGCAAATTTACGGGTAAGTTCCATAACTAGAGCTGCGTTTGAAGGGTCTAAAGCTGCTGTGTGTTCATCTAAAAGAAGAATTGCTGGCTTTGAAAGAACTGCCATAAGAAGAGTTAGTGCCTGACGTTGTCCGCCGGAAAACTGTTCTACATTATCGTTCAAACGGTCTTCTAGTCCCATGTTCAACTGAAGCAACTGCTGACGAAATTCTTCTTTTTTCTTTTTGGTTAAACTGATTTTTAAACCTTTCCAACCTTTTTTGCTGCAAATCATCATGTTGTCTGCAAGGCTCATTTTTCCTGCAGTTCCAAGTAAAGGATTCTGGAAAATACGGCCAATATAGGCAGCACGTTTGTATTCAGCGTCTTTTGTAATTTCTCTTGTGTTACCGTCTGTATCAAGGTAAATATGACCTGTAGAAGGAGAAAGAGTTCCTGATATTATATTGTATAGGGTAGATTTACCAGCACCATTTGAACCAATGACAGTTATAAAATCTCCCTTGTTAATTTCGAGATTTATATTTTTGAGGGCAGTATTTTCGTCGGGTGTACCGGCGTTGAAGGTAATACCAATGTTTTCCAATCGAATCATTTTTTTACACCTCCTTTAACGCGGATTTTAGAAATAATAAGACAAATGATAATTAAAAGTCCTGTAATAAGTTTAAGGTCGTTTGCTGTAAGATGGATGTAGTGACCGTAGCGGCGTGCTGCGAACATAAGTGCACGATAGATAATTGAACCTATAAGTACGCGGAGGGTAATCCAGCTGATTTTATTTGAGCGGATAATAAATTCTCCAATCATTAAAGAAGCAAGACCACTTACAATTACGCCGGTACCACTACCAACATCTGCAAAACCGTTATACATTGCGGCAAAGGCTCCTGAAAGAGCTGCAAGACCGTCTCCAACACAAACTCCAATTCCTCTTACAATTTGAGGGTTAACTCCCTGTGAAATAACCATTTGCTGGTTAGAACCAAGAGCCCCCATAGTAAGTCCTAAATCTGTATGGAAGAAAAGATCCAACAGAGATTTGAAAATTACAATAAAAATTACAAGGAATAAAAGAACTCCAGTTTCGGAAGGAAGATTTGGAAGGTGCTCTTCTGTGAATTCAATCATCTTTGAGAATGGAGTAGATATTCTTAAAAAAGAAATGTTGGCACGGTTTGACATAATGCGGAGATTGATAGAGTAGAGCATTGTCATCATCAAAATACCCGCAAGAAGATCTGGTACCTTAAGTTTTGTATAAAGAAGGGAGGTAAAAAATCCTGCAACACATCCGCCTATGAAGGCAAGTATAATGGCAATTACAGGTGGAACGCCGTGAGTTAAACATGCAGCAAGAATACAGCCACCCATTGGGAAGGCACCGTCTACAGTCATATCACAGAAATTTAAGGTTCTATAGCTTATAAAAAGGCCAAGAACCATAATTCCGTATATGAATCCTTCTATTAATATAGTTTCAATCATAAAAAATCCTGTTTCTTAATATAGAAACATTATATTAGAAATAGATGGATTCTGCAAATGATAAATTGATGGGGGAATAAGTCAGTGGTGATGTTTTACCAGTAGAAAATAGTGACATCAAACATTGTATAATAACATAAATTATGTTATTATTATGTTACGATGTTATTATTGAATTATCTGGAAACTTTATTTTCTCAGCCAGTAAGCATTGAAGATACAGAATCTCCTTCTGGACTTGTACAGTTTCTTGCTGCAAGAAAAATGGTTTTAATAAAAGTTGGGACTGTTGAATTTTTGGGAATTACACCTTTTGATAGTGAAACTTTTTCTGCTCCAGTTTTAAAGAAACAGCTGGAAAAATATAGAGAAGCATCTGGAATAAATTGTGCTTATATTATTAATAATCCATCCCGAATTCAGATTGATGCATTAATTAAAAATCACATTCCTTTTATTGCAGAAGGGAAGCAGATATATCTTCCATTTTTTGGAATAATGTTATCTGATAATTTTTCGAATACAAAACAAATTGATTCCGAAAAAATGATGCCGGCAACTCAGGAACTGTTTTTGTACATGTTCTATAATTCAGAAAACAGATATTTCATTAAAAGTGAAATTGCCGAAAAACTTAATCTTACTCGAACTTCATTAACAAGGGCTTCTGACCAGTTACTTGCTATGAAACTTATTCAACAGGAAAAAGTCGGAAAAGAATATCGAATGGAATTGACTGCTAAAAAATCTGATTTGTATAAGGCTGCAAAGGATTATCTTGTTTCGCCAGTTTTTAAGGAATTTTACATTGATTCCAAAGCCCTGCCTGTAGAGGTTTTGCATGCAGGAGAAACAGCTCTGGCAGAATGTTCAATGATGGGATTTCCACGAATACCAGAGTATGCTATTGATAAAAATCATCCGCTTGTAAAATCATTGAAGCCTATTGATATCCGATGGGAAGATTGTGAAATGCCAGCAAAAATTCAGCTCTGGAAATATGATCCAGCTTTGTTTGGAAAAGATAATCGGGTAGATACAGTTTCAATGATATGTTCGCTGGCAGATATTTATGATGAGCGAATTGAAGGTGAGATTGAAGATATAATTGAGGAAGAACGATGGTAGATGGAATTGAAAGTTTTAAGGAAGCTTTTAAGGCGTTCCATGATTGTTATACCGTTATAGGTGGAGCTGCCTGTGATATTTTAATGCATGAATCAGATTTGACATTTAGAAACACACATGATGTTGATATGATTCTTATTCTTGAAGATAAAGGCTCTGAATTTGGAAAAGCTTTCTGGAAATATATAAAAGATGGCGGATACAAATGTGGATATAAGAATAGTGATGAAATGCAGTTTTATCGTTTTTCAGAACCTAAGATGGGGTATCCTGTCCAGATAGAGTTATTTTCAAGACGGCAGGATTATCACCTGGATATTGAACAGGGTATGGTTCCAATTTACATGGATGATGATACATCTAGTCTTTCTGCAATTCTTCTTAATGATGACTTTTATAATTTTATGATGAAAGGAAGAAGGATTGTTGATGGAATTACAGTTCTTGGTGTTGAATATATTGTTCCATTCAAGATGTATGCATGGTTGAATTCTGTTGAAACAAAAGCAAATGGTGGATTTGTTAAGGAACGGGATTTAAAAAAACACAAAAATGATGTGTTCCGTCTTTCACCCTTAATGAAGGAAACAATGAATGTTGAACTGGAAGGTCTGGTAAAAGAAAAGGTTATAGAATTTTTGGAAGTCATAAAAAATGAAAATATAGAACTTCAGAAACTTGGTGTTGAAGGCACTACAGTGGAACAAGTTTTAGCAACATATAGAAAGGTATATAATTTAAATAACTAAGAGTATTTGTGAATAAGGTATATATGAAAAAAAGATTTGCTGTTTTGTTTTTTTGTTTATTTACAATAGTTTCGATGTATGCAAAAAGAACACCTCCTCCAGAAGTTGAAAATCTATTGTTTCATAACTATGAATTTTCTGTTAAATATACAAATTCACATTTCTCTGGAAAAGGAGTGTTGGTTCGTAAAGATTTACGAACAGATACAAGAAAAGAATTTGTAATATATGAAATTATTTATAATCCGCTCACGGAACTAGATGTGCAATTTGTATTTATAAAATCAATGAAATTAATAAATACGAATGAGATTGAAATACAAAATGAAAGAGATGAGGTTTATTTATATAATATAAAAACCGAAAAAGTTAGTAAGGGTACAAAATAGATTATAAAACCCCAGCTTTACCAGATAAGTAAAATCTGGTAAAGCTGGGGTTTATTTTTATTGTAGAAATGATTTGTCCTTATTTTTTTAATGTGTAGTATCTTATATAGTCAACCTGGAAGTCGTGTTTACTTTCGTCGGACCAGTCTACTTTATATTTGGCAGAATTGTCTTCCCAGTCATAGTCACAATACTCTGGTCTGACAAACAATCCATATTTTCCTTTTAAACCACCCATAGCTCTTGGTACAGAAGCTGTTTTGAAGTAAACTCCATCATAATAGATTTTTAAAGTATTCTTTTCTAGAATAACCTGTAATGTATGCCATTTGTCAAACCACTCCTTTGAAGTTGGGATAGTTTTGAACCAGGTGTTATCATTATATTCAAATCCACCTGAAATTTTTTTTCTAGTTTTAACATTAGAAACATGCAAACCTCCAAGTGGTTCAATAGACTTTCCGTTATTTACGGGCTTAATTTCACAAAAGTCAACTTCAGTATACGCATAATTTTTTTCATTTTCATGTCCTAATATTAAGTCTTTCTCTTCTTCAGCGCTATAAATAAACATTGCAAATGAAGTTCCTTGTACATTTGGCATTTTAAACTTTATTTCATAGTAGCCTTCATCGAGGTATTGTGGATTCTGAATTCTTTCTGGATCACACCAAAGATTTACACCGCGAAGTTCACCTTGGTCTTGATGGTAAACACCTTTTTCATCAACATAATGCTGCTCAATTAAGTGAGCAACTCCATCTTTAACGTATAAGAGAGAAGGACTGTTTACTTTTCCTATTGAGTGCTTGTCGCGGTCATACCAGTGTCCACCATTCTCATCTAAATCCATTTCGAAAGTAGTAAACTCTGGCGGAACCACATCGTCATTAAACTCACAATTGTAAGCAAGAGAATAAGTTTTCTTATTAAATGTAATTTCATTTTCTGAACTAATGTCTGAGTTAGAAATAGTGGGTTTAGATGCACATGCACTAATTGAACAAATGGAAATAAGCAAAACGCTTAAACCAAGTAACTTGTATCTTTTCATTTATTTCTCCTTAAGTTTTAACTTATGATTTAATTATAAAAATCTTTTAAAAAAACAATAGTGAGAAAAAGTCACAATTTTTTAGTTGAGGATAGACTATAAAAAAATTGTGTTTATAATTGAGCTAATGAAAAAAAGGATAATAAGATTAATATTTATTTTTGTAATAGCATCCAGCTTGTTTGCTAAAGATTTATACTATAAGTGTGAGTATCCAGGAGTCCCATTTCGGGCAACTGGAACTTACATTTGTAATGATCTTGGGAAAATTATGTACATAAATCCTATGACTGGATCTGAAATAGATTTATTAGAGGAATCTCCATTCTTAGAATCTTATGAAAATTTAAAAATAACTAAAAATTTTGTACATAGAAATATTTATGACATATACGGAAATAATTTTTGTGATTTTGATGAAAATGGTAACTTTTATTTTGCAGGTTCATTGTCATATACAACTTTAGACTATGGGAATTATAATCCAGATTATATTGTAGCAACAGATGTAGCTTTTATTTATAAATTTAATCCTGTTAATCTATCGCTTACTTATATAAAGTTAGAAAGATAAACAGTTTATTTTTAATATTCAGGAAAAGGAAAGAGGTGAAATAAGCCGTGATATACATGACTCTATTATTCAAGATATCCGAGCTATTCGTATTGAAACCGAACTATTAAATGTTGATGATGGCAGTAAACAACGTCAAGAGAAGATAATTAATCTTGCAACAGAATGTGTAGTAAAACTTCGCAATATTTGTTACAACCTTACTCCTGCGGAACTTGCAACTCATACAGATGGTGATAATTCAAAAATTGAGCTGGTATCTATTATTCAGACTCTAGTTCTTCAATTTATTGAAAGAAGGAGCCTAACAGTAACTAACTATTTTTGAAGCACTTCTACAGGGGAAATCTAATGAGCAAATTAGCGAAGAGCTATTTATTTCTATTAGAACTGTAAACAATTATATTAGTCGAATTTATGATAAAGTAGATGTAAAGAATCGTAATGAGCTCTTGGAAACTTACGGGAAATAAAAAAAGCCAGATCCCTTTGAAGGTCTATAAAAGACTGGGAACTGGCTTATTGTAGATTCACAATATTATTTTATTATTTACTACCTTTTGTGAACTTTCCACCTTCGATAATGTATGTTGCCTGATCGAGGTATTTTGCAGGGATTGTAATTCCACAAGCTTTTGCTACGTCAAGGTCGAACAACAAATCTGAATCTTCTGGTTTTGTCATAAAGCGAACTGGAATTGTATTTGGTTTAGCTCCGTTCAAAATCTGAACTACCATTTCACCAGTTGCATATCCTGCTTTGTAGTAGTTGAATCCTGAAGCCATTAAACATCCACCGTCAAGAGCACCTGTTACGTCGCCAGAGAAGATTGGTTTTTTAGCTTTGTTGAAAACGCTTACGAGACTTGGAAGAGCAGAGAATACAGTGTTGTCTGTTGTAAGGTAAATACCATCGCAGCGACCTACAATAGCTTCTGCAGCCTGTTTTACTTCTGCAGAGTTCTGAATTGATTCTACTACCAGGTTGATTCCAGCTTCTTTACAACCCTGTTTTACGAGTTCCAATGAAGAAACCGAGTTATCTTCTGTTGTTGTATAGATGTAACCAAGAGTTTTAATTCCTGCTATTTCTTTGAAAAGTTTAATATGTTCTTTTGAAGGAAGTTCATCTGACATACCTGTTACATTCTTTTCGCCGTGATCGAGAGTTGTTACAAGGCCGGCTCCAAGAGGGTCTGTAACTGTTCCGAATACAACTGGTGTGTCTTTCATTGTGTTAGCAAGTGCAATTGCTACTGGAGTTGCAATACCTACAGCAACGTCAACTTTTTCATTTTTGAACTGGCTTGCAATCTGATTAGCTGTGTTTACGTCGCCGTTAGCATTCTGATTGTCAAACTTAACATTGAAACCTGCTGCTTTAACTGCATCCATAACACCATTTTCTACTGCATCAAGAGCTGGGTGCTGTACAATTTTTGCAATACCAATTTTTACTGTTTTAGCTTTTTCTTTTTTTGCTTTAGGTGCAGCTGTCATTGTTGAAAGACAAACTGCTGCTGCCAATGTAATTGTTATAATCTTTTTCATAACGAAAATCTCCTTTTCTTGTTTCTATATGTAGTATCATAATACAGAATATTGTTTCTGTCAATAGAAACAAGCCTAATATCGGAAATCTGTTAAAAAAAATAGTCCATCGTGACTATTTTTTAGGATTGTCCATCGAACCGGCTCGCGAGATTTATCGAGCGTATTAATAGTGGAAATTTTGTCTTGGTTAAAATATAATGAAACCCAGCTATTTAGAGGTACTTATGAACTGGAATTTTATGTTTTTTCTAAACTCAATTTTGCTTGGTGTAGGGCTCGCTATGGATGCTTTTTCTGTTTCTATGGCGAACGGACTTAAAGAGCCAGGAATGAAAATTGGTCGAATGAGTTTTATTGCCGGTGTATATGCTTTTTTTCAGTTTGCTATGCCTATGATCGGCTGGATTTGCGTTCATACTATTGTGGTTTATTTTCGGTCATTTGAAAAATTTATTCCTTGGATTGCTTTAATTCTTCTTCTATATATTGGTGGTAAAATGCTGATTGAAGGGATTAAAGGCGAAGATGAAGAAGAAGGGGATTCCGACAAAAAATTAGGGTTTGGCGTTCTAATGATTCAGGGGATTGCAACTTCAATCGATGCACTTTCTGTAGGTTTTACAATTGCAGATTACGGTACTTTAATGGCCTTTGTTGCTTCGATTATTATTGCAGTTGTAACTTTTGCTATTTGTATGGCTGGCCTTGTAATAGGTAAAACCGCTGGAAACAAACTTGGAACAAAAGCAGATATTCTTGGCGGTATTATTTTAATTGGAATTGGAATTGAAATTTTTGTAAAAGGAATTTTCTTTTAAGAGAAGACAGGAGAGGTAAATGATTGGAAGTGTTGTTGTTGGAATTTTAGTTATACTTATTTTATGGTGGATGTTTAAGAAAAAACAGACAGAAACAGAAATTGATTCTGAATTTATTGAAGATAAAGATGCATATGACAAAGCAGTAGAAGAATCTGAAGATTTTGAAAAGAAGTATTTTGAAGCTGTAGAAAATGGTGAAAAGTTTCAGCAATTCTTAGTTCTTGGTGGACAGCAGGATTGTTCATTAATTAGAAGTCTTTTAGCTGCTGATGGGATTCCTACTTATATAGAAAATGAAAATGTTAACAGGATGTATGGTGGAGTTGCAACTTCTGTCACAAGCGTTTTTGCAATAAAATTGTTCATTCTTGTTAAAGATTATGACAAGGCATATGAGATAGTATGTGATTATGCTAAGTCTAAACAAGAAGATTTTAAGGAGCAGAGAAGTAATTCTTCGAATATTGCTAAAACAACTGCGGCTGTTGTTACAGGTTTGTTCTTTGCTCCATATCCAGTTAATGCCGAGCAAAAAGGTATGGGTATAACAATTTTGCCAAAGGTATATATTGATTAAAACCCCAATTAGGGGTATATTTATATAAATACTTAAGTTTTTCAATCTTACTGATTTAGAGAATAATAAGCGGTTCTATTCTTTACCGAGTAGGACCGCTTTTTTTATTAGCAAATTATTTTAAGGAAAGATATATGAACGAATTGGATCCAGAAAGAAAGAAGATTAATGAAATTGATAAGAAAATTGCAGCTCTTTTTGAAGAACGTATGGGAGTTGCTAAAAATATTGCCCTTATCAAAAAACAATATGGTCTTCAGATTTTTGACAGCGCTCGTGAAGATGAAGTTTGTAAACGTGAATTGGAATATATTCAGAATCCAGAATACAAACAGTATTATCTTGAATTTATTCACGACTTAATGGATGTTTCTAAAAAGTATCAGAGTTATGTTGTTCAGGGTAGTAAAGTTGCCTATTGTGGTATTGAAGGTGCGTGGGCTAATATTGCTGCTAAAAAAATCTTCCCAAAAGGAAATCTGGTTTCATATCCTAGTTTTGATAAGACTTACGAAGCTGTTGAAAAAGGTAATGTAGATTTTGCAGTTCTTCCTATTGAAAACAGTTTTGCAGGAGATGTTGGTCAGGTTTTTGATTTAATTCATACTGGTTCTTTGTATATTACAGGCGTTTATAATCTTCACATTACACAGTCTTTACTTGGCGTAAAAGGTGCTAAACTTAGCGATATTAAAAAGGTTGTTAGCCATCAGCAGGCAATAGACCAGTGTACACCTTTCCTGCAGAAATTCGGATTTGAAGTTCAGCCTACAGTAAATACTGCCATGGCGGCAAAAGAAGTTGCAGAGCTTAATGATAAATCAATTGCAGCAATTGCCAGTGAAGAATCTGCAGAATTGTATGGTTTAGAAGTTCTTGAAAAACAGATTAATGAAAATAATCAGAATACAACAAGATTTGCTGTTGTTTCTAAAATCTTTAATAAGGAACTTAATCCTAAAGCAGAGCATACTTTCTTAATGATGTTTACTGTAAAAAATATTCCAGGTTCCCTTGCGAAGGCTGTAAAAGCATTTGGCGATTGCGGATTTAACCTTCAGACTTTAAAAAGCCGTCCAATGAAGGATATTCCTTGGCAGTATTACTTCTACGTAGAAGGTCAAGGATGCTTAGTGTCTGAAAAAGGTGACACTTTAATAAAAACTCTTAAGGCAGAATGTGAAGAAGTTAAAGTTTTGGGTCATTATTCTGGGGAATGTAACATATAACAGGCGGAAAAATATGGAATACGGTCTTATTGGTGAAAAGTTAGGTCATAGTTTTTCAAAGGAAATTCATAATCAGATTGGAGATTATGACTATATTTTGAAAGAAATTCCAAAAGGTGAACTTACTGCCTTTATGGAATCAAAAGATTTTAAAGGCATAAATGTTACAATCCCTTATAAACAGGATGTAATTCCTTTTTTAGATTACATTGATGATGCAGCTAAAGAAATTGGTGCGGTAAATACCGTTGTTAATAAAAACGGAAAATTATATGGCTACAACACTGATTTTATTGGATTAAAACGCCTTATCTTATCTCAGAAATTAGATTTAGCTGGTAAAAAAGTTTTAATTCTTGGAACTGGTGGAACCAGCCGTACTGCAAGAACTGTTGCAAAAGCTCTTGGTGCTGCTGAAATAATAATTGTAAGCCGTTCGGAAGGTGAAGGTGTTGTAACTTACGAAGAAGCGGCCTTAAATCATAAAGATGCAAAAATTATTTTGAACACAACTCCTTGTGGAATGTATCCAAAAATTGAAGGAACTCCAATTGACCTTTCTGCCTATGCCGATTTGGAAGGTGTAATTGATGTTATTTATAATCCACTTAGAAGCCAGCTTGTAGTTGAAGCACAGGCTAAAGGTCTTAAAGCTCAGGGTGGTTTGTATATGCTGGTTCAACAGGCAATTGCTGCTGCAGAGTTCTTCTTTGATAAACCTGTAGATTTGGAAAAAGCTGAAACTATCTATAAAAACATGATGGGTAAAAAGCAGAATGTTATTCTTGTTGGTATGCCTGGTTGTGGCAAATCTACTGTAGGTCGTAAAATTGCCGTAGCTCTTGGGCGCGACTTTTACGACACAGATGATGTAATTACAGAAAAAGAAGGTATGACTCCAGCTCAGATTATTGAACAAAAAGGTGAACCTGCTTTCCGTGATATTGAGGCTGCAGTTTGTGCAGAAATGGCCGTTAAAAATAATGCTGTAATTTCTACGGGTGGTGGAGCAATTCTTCGGGAAGAAAATGTTCGTCATCTTAAAAATAACGGTGTAATTTTCTTTATTGACCGTCCGTTAGATAAGATTCGTCCAACTGGAGACAGACCACTTTCTAATTCGGTAGATAAATTACAGGCAGTTTTTGAAAAGCGTTATCCTATCTATACTGCCTGCGCAGATGTTCATATTAAATCTGATAATGATGTAAAACATACTGTTGAAACAATTTTAAGCAAGTTTTAGGACTAAACGAGGTAACTATGAAAATTAAAGTAATAAATGGCCCAAATATTAATATGCTTGGTATTCGCGAACCTGGTATTTACGGTTCTGAAAATTTTGAAACTTTGTGTCAGAATATTAAAAATCATGCAGCAGAAAAGGGCATTGAAGTTGATCTTTATCAGTCTAACCACGAAGGAGACCTTGTTGACGTTATTCAGGACTGCTACGGAAAATTTGACGGTATTGTAATTAACCCTGGAGCATATACTCATACAAGTATCGCAATCCTTGATGCAACAAAAGCGGTTCATATTCCAACAGTGGAAGTGCATATTTCTAAAGTTGAAGAAAGGGAAGATTTCCGCCAGGTAAGTTACATTCGTCTTGCCTGTGTAAAAACTATTACTGGTCATGGAATTAATGGTTATCTGGAAGCTATGGATTACCTTATTGAAAATCATAATCCAAATGGAGGCGCTAAATGATAATTAAACCTTCTAAAGCTAAAGGAAAAATGCTGGCACCACCTTCAAAAAGTATGGCTCACCGCTATTTAATTTGTGCCGCACTTGCAGAAGGTCGTAGTGTAATCCACAATATCGATTTTTCAGAAGATATTAAGGCTACTTTGGGTTGTATCAAACAGCTTGGTGCTTCTGCAGAAGTTGATGGAAATACTATTATTGTAAACGGCAGTAAAAATCTTTGTGCCGGCGATAATAGACTTTTTGATTGTAATGAAAGTGGAAGTACTTTGCGCTTTTTTATTCCACTGGCACTTTTAAATCCTTCTAAAGCGCGTTTTCTTGGAAGCGAAGTTTTAATGACTCGTCCAATGACTGTTTACGAAGATATTTGTAAAGCTCAGGGAATTTCTTTTGTACGTAAAGATGGGGGAATTGAAGTTGAAGGTAAGCTTCGTTCAGCAAATCTTGAAGTACCTGGAAATATCAGCAGTCAGTTTATTACCGGTTTGTTGTTTACTTTGCCACTTTTGGAAGGAAACAGCACAATCACACTTACAGAATCTGTAGAAAGTAAACCTTACATTGATATGACTTTACAGGTTCAAAAGGAATTTGGAATTAACGCTACCTGGATTTCTGAAAATGTACTTTCTATTCCAGGTTCACAAAAATATATTGCCACTGAAGGTACTGTTGAAGGGGATTATTCAAATGCTGCATTCTTTGAAGCGTTGAATATTCTTGGTGGGCAGGTTGAAATTGACGGTCTTAGAGAGGACAGTCTTCAGGGTGATAAGGTTTATATTCCATATTTTAAGGAACTTTCTAAAGGTTGCGCTACTGTTGATATTTCAGATTGCCCGGATTTAGGACCAATTCTTTTTGTTGTGGCAGCGGCAATGCACGGTGGTGAATTTACCGGTACAAAACGCCTTAAAATTAAGGAAAGTAACCGTGGTGCTGTAATGTGCGAAGAACTGGCAAAATTCGGAATTAAAACTTTGCAGGAAGAAAACCGTATCGTTATATACAAAAGTGAGCCTAAAGCGCCAAGCGAAGTAGTTTGTGGCCATAATGACCATAGAATAGTTATGAGTATGTCTACTTTATTAGCCACTACTGGTGGAAAAATTGAAGGCGTTGGTGCTGTAAAGAAGAGTTTGCCTGATTATTTCAGAAGAATTAAAGCACTTGGTATAGATTTTGAATTTGAATCTGCGGAGGAAGCAAATGGCTTGGATTAATAAACAGAATATTTTAGTTGTAGGTCTTGGTTTAATGGGCGGAAGTTACGCTAAAGGCCTAAAACGAATTGGATATACAGTTTACGGAATTGATACTAATCCTGAGTCTATTAAATTTGCAATTGATAACGGAATTATTGATGACGGTTCAAATTTTGCAGACCCTGAATTGATTAAAAAAGCTGATGTCGTGGTTTTTGGTTTGTATCCAAATATTTTTGCAGACTGGATTAAAACTAACCAGCAGTATTTTAAAGCTGGCATTATGATTACAGACGTTACTGGTGTAAAAAGCAGTGTAGTTTACGATATTCAGGCTATTTTGCGTGATGATATAGAATTTATTGCTGCACACCCAATGGCTGGTAAAGAGGTTTACGGTGTTCAGAACAGTGATGATACTATGTTCCGTAATGCAAACTTTATTGTAACTCCAACTGATAAAAATACAGAGGAAGCAATTGAATGGTGTAAAGATTTGGGACGTCTTTTAGGATTTAAAAGAATCTCTGTTTTGACACCAGAAAAGCATGATGAAATGATTGGATTTGTTTCCCAGCTTACTCACGTTATTGCTGTTGCACTTATGGACTGCAGTGACAACACTCATCTTGTTGATTATACTGGAGACTCTTTCCGAGACTTAACTCGAATTGCTAATATTAATGATAAAATGTGGAGCGAACTTTTCTTAATGAATAAGCAGCCTTTGCTGGATCAGATTGATGTATTCATGAATGAAATGAAAACTCTTAGAGACATGTTAGAAAAAGATGATAAGGAAGGCCTGCGAGAAAAAATGAAGCTTTCAACTCAGCGACGTGCTTTATTTAATAAGAAATAAATAGTAAAAAAATACCGCATACGATGTAGATCGTTTAGCGGTATTTCAAGGAGAATAATACCGCATACGATGTAGTAAAGGCACGCTACGCTTAAAGCCTTGACAACATCGTTTAGCGGTATACTAAGGAGAATAATACCGCTATGAACATGGAATTTGAACGTAAGCTGACAATTCCAGCTGAAGTAAAGGAACAGTACCCTGTAACAGCAAAGGTTACTGAAACTGTAGAAAAGAAACGTGCAGAACTTAAGGCTATTTTTGAAGGCCGTTCAGACAAAATGGTTTTGATTATTGGACCATGCTCTGCTGATAATGAAGAAGCTGTTATGGATTACATGCATCGTCTTGTGCCTGTACAGGAACAGGTTAAAGACAAGATTATGCTTGTACCACGTATTTATACAAATAAACCAAGAACAACAGGTGATGGATATAAAGGTCTTCTTCATAATCCTGATCCAACTGGAAAACCTGATATGTACAAGGGTATTCTTGCAACTCGCAGTATGCACATGCACGCTGTTGAAGAAACAGGTTTTATTTTTGCAGATGAAATGCTTTATCCAGAAAACTACAAATACCTTGATGATATTTTAGGTTATGTTGCAGTAGGGGCCCGATCTGTTGAAAATCAACAGCACCGCCTTACAGCATCTGGAATTGAAGTGCCAGTTGGAATGAAAAACCCTACATCCGGCGACTTTAACGTAATGATGAATGCAATTATGGCAGCCCAGCACAAACATACATTTATTTACCGTGGATGGGAAGTACATTCGCAAGGTAACCCTTGGGCTCATGCAATTTTGCGTGGTTCTACAAGCAAACATGGAAATAACGTTCCAAACTACCATTACGAAGATTTAGCTCGTGTATGCGACGCTTACGAAGCAAAGCCAGATTTAACTTTCCCTGCTGCAATTATTGATACAAACCATTCAAACTCAAATAAAAAACCTTTGGAACAGCCTCGTATTATTTTTGATGTTTTGAATTCATGTAATCATAGCGAAAGAATCAAGAAAATGATTAAAGGCTTTATGATTGAATCTTATATCGAAGATGGTGCTCAGAAACCTGGAGAAGGTTGTTACGGTAAGTCTATTACTGACCCTTGTATTGGTTGGGATAAAACAGAAAAGCTTATCTACGATATTGCAGATAAGCTTTAATCTATTATTCTACTGTAACTGATTTTGCGAGGTTTCTTGGTTTATCTGGATCAAAGCCTCGTAAAATAGCACAGTAGTATGCAAAGAGCTGTGCTGGAATTACTGTCAAAATACTTGCCAAAGTTTCTGAACATTCAGGAATTGCAAATACTTCATCAGTTTTTCCTTCAAAAGCTTTTCCATTCTGAGTAATAACAAGAACTGTAGCCCCACGAGCCTTAACTTCAACCATATTAGAGCCAATCTTGTCATACAAATTGGGCTGACTTGCAATTGCAACTACCAGAGTCTGAGGGTCTATAAGAGCAATTGGACCATGTTTTAGTTCACCGGCTGCAAAAGCTTCAGAATGCATATAAGAAACTTCTTTAAGTTTCAAAGCACTTTCCAAACAAGTTGCACTGTCGAACTGGCGGCCAATATAGAAAATCTTATCTTTATTAAACTGTTTAGCGGCAAATTTCTGAATAACATCTTTTCCATCGAGAATCTGCTGAACTTTTGCTGGAATTGTTTCTAATTCTGTAAGAAGTTTTGTAGCTTCTTCATCGCTTAATGTTCCGCGAAGTTTTCCAGCTTTAATTGCCAGTAAATACATACATAGAATCTGTGTAGTGTATGCTTTTGTTGATGCTACGGCAATTTCAGGCCCTGCAAGAGTGTAAATAACATCATCTGCTTCACGACTTACTGTAGAGCCAACTACGTTTGTAATAGCTACAACTTTAAGACCGTTCTGTTTAGCAAGACGAAGTGCACTTAAAGTATCTGCAGTTTCTCCTGACTGTGAAACAACAATAAAAATATCATCTTTATCAAAAATAGGATTTCTATAACGGAATTCAGAAGCAACGTCTACATCAACTTTCATGCGGGCAATTTTTTCGAATGCATATTTTGCAATAACACCTGCATGGTATGCAGTTCCACATGCTGTAATAACAACACGTTTTGCATTTTTCCAGGCATCATCCATTTTGTTCTCTTCGAAATAAACATCTGTAGGTTTACCGCTGCTATCCTTTACAATTCTAGGACGCATTGTGTCTGTAAGACCTTTTGGCTGTTCGTGAATTTCTTTAATCATAAAGTGAGGGTAGCCGGCTTTTTCTGCAGCATCCATATCCCAGTTTACATGTTTAACTTCCTTAATAATTCTTTCGCCTTCAAAGTTAAACATATCAACGTGGTCTGTATACAAAACAGCAATTTCTTTTTCGCCTAAATAGTAAACGTCACGAGTGTGTTCAAGAATTGCAGGAACATCTGATGCAATGAAGTTTTCACCTTTACAAATACCAATAATAAGTGGACTTTCTTTACGAGCACAAATAATTCTGTCTGGGTAATCTTTGCAAATAACACCAAGGGCATAAGAACCTTCCAAAAGATGAAGGACTTTTATGACTGCCTTAAAAATATCTTTTTCTTCTTTGTAAGCTTTATCAATAAGATGAACAACAACTTCAGTATCGGTCTGACTCTGAAAAACAACTCCCTGAGCCTGAAGTTTAGCTTTCAAATCTGCATAATTTTCGATAATTCCGTTATGAACAATAGAAATAGTACCGTCCATATTTGTGTGAGGATGGCTGTTTGTATCACTTGGTTCGCCGTGTGTTGCCCAGCGTGTATGACCAATACCTGCATTACCTTTTAAGAAATTGCTGGTTTTTTCAAAAAGAGCTATTTCCTGTTTATCAAATTCTGGGTCGGCTTTTGAGGCAGTAATAAGTTCACCAGTAATTTTTTCAGCAAGATTTTTAAGAGCACCCTTTACTTTTTTTACTACTATATCTTCAGCGGTATATACCGCAATTCCTGCACTGTCGTAACCACGATATTCCAATTTTTTAAGAGCTTTCATTAAAACTGGAGTGGCATTTTTATCTCCGATGTAACCAACTATACCGCACATAAACTATTCCTCAATCTATAAAAATAACGATTTATTTTAACAGTGTGGTAATTGATGGTCAATATAAACATTTTGAGGTATATTATTATTGTAAAGATTATAAATTTCATTACGAGGTTTTGTATGATTATATATTTTACAGGAACTGGAAATAGCCGTTATATTGCAGATGCTTTGGCAGATAAACTGGAAGATGAAATTGTTTGTGCTAATGACCTTATGAAGGCAGGCGAAAAGGGAAGTTTTACCAGTTCGAAGCCTTTTGTTTTTGTATTTCCTGTTTATGTTTCAAATATTGCTAAACCTTTTGCCGATTTTTTGAGGAAATCTGAATTTTCTGGAAATTCAAAAGCATATTTTATTGCCACTGCCGCTGGTGCTGTTGGTGCAACTTCAAATGAATGTATTGATATCTGTAAAGAAAAAGGATTGGAGTTTTGTGGAGCAGAATGGGTTAAAATGCCTCAGAATTATATTATCTATTTCACAATGACAGAAGAAGATGAATGTGAAAGAAGATTGGCAGATGCCTTGAAAGCTGTTGATGAATATGTTCAGACAATAAAAAGTGGAAATTTGCTTTCTCTTAATAAAGAATCTACCGTATCTCATGTTTTTACAAACTTAGTTGAAAAACTTTACTACGGTTTATTTACTACAACTAAAAAATTCTATGCAAAAGATGATTGTACAGGTTGCGGATTATGCGAAAAGCGTTGTCCAAGCAACAATATTATAATTAAAGATGGTAAACCTGAATGGCAGGGGAAATGCCATCACTGTGTTGCTTGTATAAACAGCTGTCCTAAAAAAGCTATAGAGTTTGGAAAACTTACTTCTGGTAAACCCCGATACGTTTGCAGGAAATACCAGAAGCAAAATTAGTATTTGAACTTTTCGTTTATATCTACAAGGCAAATATTGCTTACGTCGAATTTGCTTGCAAGACAATCGGCCATAGCATTTGCGGTATCTACCGATGTAAAACAGTCAATATCGTGTTCTACGGCAAGACGTCGAAGCTTTACAGATTCAGCAACTGGATCGCGACCTTTTGCCGAAGTAGAAAGAACGTAGTCAATTTTACCACTTTCCAAAAGTGTCATTACATTGTCGTTATAGTTCTCGTGCACCTTTGCAACAGTTGTAACTTCCATACCTGAGCGTTCAATTGTAGTTGCGTTTCCACTTGTTGCGTACAATTTAAATCCCATGTCGTAGTATTTTTTTGCAAGGGCAGGTAATTCTGGTAAATCTGATTGTCGTACACTGAATAAGATTGCTGCATCTTTTTTCTGCTGTGGATGAATCATTTTCCAGCCTGCAGCAAGCATTCCTTTGTAAATAGCTTCTTCTACAGTTGGTGCAATTCCTAAAACTTCACCAGTAGACTTCATCTCAGGTCCAAGGTGAGTATCTACATCCATAAGTTTTTCAAAACTGAAAACTGGAACTTTTACTGCAAAATAATCTGGGTGGCGGTAAAGACCTGTACCATATCCCATATCTTTTACCTTTTCTCCAAGCATAGCACGAGTTGCCAATTCTACCATTGGAACACCAGTTACTTTTGAAAGGTAAGGAACTGTACGGGAAGAACGAGGGTTTGCTTCAATAATATTCAACTGACCGTTGTAGAAAAGCCACTGGATATTTGTAAGACCTTTTGTTCCAAGTGCCAGTGCCATTGCTGTAGATTTTTTTACAACTTCAGCTTCCATTTCTGGAGTGAATGACCATGCTGGATAAACGGCAATAGAGTCACCAGAGTGAATACCTGTTCGTTCAACGTGCTGCATAATTCCAGGAATAAGAACATCTTCACCATCACAAATACAGTCAATTTCCAGCTCAATACCTTCCATGTACTTATCAATTAAGATAGGGTTTTCAATCTTTTGAGCAAGAATGATTTTCATGTATTCTTTAATATCAGCACTGCTGCGGGCAATAATCATATTCTGTCCACCCAAAACGTAACTTGGGCGCATTAAAACAGGGTAGCCTAACTTCTGAGCTGCTTCCAAAGCTTCAACTTCTGTAAGAACTGTAAGACCTTTTGGACGGTTTACTTCAAGTTTTTCACAAAGTTCGTCAAAACGTTCACGGTCTTCGGCAAGGTCAATTGCATCTGCACTAGTACCAAGAATTTTAATTCCCTGTGAATCAAGATAATTTGCAAGTTTAATTGCAGTTCCACCACCAAAGGCAACTACAACTCCAAGAGGTTTTTCTACAGCAAGAACGTTCATTACATCTACAGGAGTAAGAGGTTCAAAGTACAAGCGGTCAGCTGTATCAAAGTCTGTAGAAACAGTTTCTGGGTTGTTGTTGATAATTGCAACTTCGTAACCAAGTTTTTTCAAAGCCCAGATACACTGAACCGAAGAATAGTCAAACTCAATACCCTGACCAATACGGATTGGACCAGAACCAAGTACAACAATTGTACCTTTTGATTTTTTTGCGTCAGTTTTAGCAGAAGTCATGTCCTCGAAAATTGGATCGAATTGAGATTCCTCGACTACGCTCGGAATGACAGTTTTGACCGCCTGACTGTCACCTCGACCTTGTGGAGAGGTCTCAGAATGCAATTCAGCAATAAACTGCTGAGCTTCATTATCGCCACTACTTACAGAATAGAAGTAAGGTGTTTCAGCATCAAATTCACCAGAACAAGTATCTACCATTTTGAATGAGCGTGGAGGGTAAAGCATTTCTTTTTTACCTAACATCTCATTAGCTTTTTCAGCGTTGGCAATATTCTGAAGTTTCCACAAGAACCATTCGTCAACCATTGTAACATTGTGGATTTCTTCTATAGTCATGCAACCACGTTTAATAGCTTCATAGATTGCAAAAATTCTCTGGTCTGTACATTTACCAACACGTTCACGGATTTTATCATCATTTTCTGCGGCAAAAACCTTGTAGTTCAAATCGGTAACGCCAAGTTCACAACCGCGAACAGCCTTCAAAATTGCTTCTTCAAAGTTCTGACCAATGGCCATAACTTCACCAGTTGCCTTCATCTGAGTACCAAGTTTGCGGCTTGCGTAAACAAATTTTTCAAATGGGAATTTTGGCATTTTTACTACAACATAGTCTAAAACAGGTTCAAAACAAGCAGCAGTTTTCTTTGTAACAAAGTTAGGAATTTCATCAAGAGTAAAGCCAACAGCAATTAATGCTGCAACCTTTGCAATTGGATAGCCGGTAGCTTTAGATGCAAGAGCAGAAGAACGGCTTACACGAGGGTTTACTTCAATTACTGCGTATTCAAAAGTTTCTGGATTCAAGGCAAATTGACAGTTACATCCACCTTCAATTTCCAAAGCGGAAATAATGTTCAAAGCAGCTGAACGGAGCATCTGATATTCTTTATCTGCCAGAGTTACTGTTGGAGCAATAACGATTGAGTCACCAGTGTGAACACCAACCGGGTCAAAGTTTTCCATTGAACAAACTGTAATTACGTTTCCTTTTGAGTCTCGCATTACTTCATATTCAACTTCCTTCCAGCCGGAAATACATTTTTCTACAAGAATCTGATGGATAGGAGAGCGATGCAAACCGTTGTGAGCAATTTCGTCGAATTCTTTTTCGTTATAAGCAATACCACCGCCAGTTCCACCAAGCGTAAAGGCAGGACGGATGATTGCAGGATAGCCGATTTCGTTTGTAACAAAATCCAAAGCGTCTTCGTAAGTTGTAACTACTTTTGAAGGGATACATGGTTCGCCAATTTCGTCCAGCATATCCTTGAACATCTGGCGGTCTTCGGCTTTATCGATTGTAAGAGGGTTAGCACCTAAAAGTTTTACTCCGTGGCTTTCAAGGAATCCTGATTTTGCAAGTTCCATTGAAAGTGTAAGGCCAGTCTGTCCACCAAGAGTAGAAAGGAGACTGTCTGGTTTTTCTTTTTCTATAATTCGCTGGAGAGTTTCAACATTAAGAGGTTCCAGGTAGATTTCATCAGCCATTGCGTGGTCTGTCATTAAAGTTGCAGGGTTTGAGTTTACAAGACAAACTTCAAGACCAAGCTGTTTCAAAGCCTTACAAGCCTGGTTACCGGCGTAGTCAAATTCTGCAGCCTGACCAATAATAATTGGACCAGAACCGATAATCATAACTTTGTGAATATCCTTTCTTAATGGCATAGCGGTTTTAACCTCCTTAAAAAAAAACCGATAAACGGACATGTCAAGGCTTTAAGATAGCCGAAGGCGTACGTGCCTTGACGTGGACGTATATTATATCTCCTTATATTTTTTTGTCACACGGATTCGAAAAACCTAACGGTTTTTCATATTTTCATTTTGTGATTTTGCGTTAGCAAAATCGAATCCGTGTGACATTCCTTATTTTCTTTCACTAATCATTTTTACAAACTTATCAAACAGATAATTAGTATCGTGTGGGCCACCGCAGGCTTCTGGGTGGAACTGAACGCTGAATGCTGGAATATCTGTGTAAGTTACACCTTCGCAAGTTCCATCATTTGAGTTTACAAAGGCTAATTTTGCGTATTCTGGCAAAGTATCGTTTTCTACAGCATAGCCGTGGTTCTGGCTGGAAATATAAACTCTGCCAGTTTCCATATCTTTTACAGGATGGTTACCACCACGGTGGCCGTATTTTAATTTAGAAGTTTTTGCACCGCGGGCAAGGGCAAGCATCTGGTGACCAAGACAAATACCAAAAATAACGAAAGATTTCTCGACTGCGCTCGAAATGACATTGGCATCCTGAGCATTATTACTTTTGTCATCCTGAGCATTATTACTTTTGTCATCCTGAGCCTGTCGAAGGATCTCACACAATTTTCTAATTTCTGCAATTACACCAACGTTATCTGCAGGATCTCCAGGACCGTTACTAAGCATAATTCCATCTGGATTTAATTTAAGAATATCTTCTGCAGTGTAACTGTATGGAACAACAATTACTTCTGCATCACGTTTTTCAAGTTCACGCTGAATATTGTATTTAGCACCAAAATCCCAAAGAACAATTCTGATTTTTTTACCAGGATGCAAAATATTGTGGTTAGTTTCTGGCCAGTCACTTTTCACTTTTAACTTTTCACTATTCACTTGGCGGCAACTAACAGTTTCAACAGCCTGCTCAATCTTATAGTCTTTAATTTTTGTCAAAAGAGCATCGGTAATTTCTGGACATTTTTCTGCCGACAAAATCATGCCATTCATAACGCCAGATTCTCGAAGTTTTTTTGTAAGGGCACGAGTATCAATTCCACAAATACCAACAATATTCTGTGCTTTTAAAAACTGATTTAAGTCACCTTCGCAACGGAAGTTAGAAGGTAAACCGCAAAGTTCACGAACAATGTAACCTCGCACATAACTGCGCCGACTTTCAAAATCTTCTGGAATAACACCATAATTTCCAATTAAAGGGAAAGTCTGTGTTACGATTTGGCCGAAATAACTTGGGTCTGTAAGAGTCTCCAGGTATCCGGTCATCCCAGTAGTGAAAACAGTTTCTCCAATAGTTGTACCTTCTGCACCAATTGAAGTTCCTTCAAAAACTGTTCCATCTGCAAGAATTAAGAAAGCCTTACTCATAAAAAAATGTCCTATAACGTAGTTATAAAAAAGGCGCTCATTCCATTAAACAATAATTTCCGCGTTCTAAACGGTTTGTCTAATCGAATGAGCGCCTTTGCTCTAATCTTGTACGTTATAAAGTTTATCGGCTTTTTAGTCAATACCAACCTTGTACAAAATACAAAACTAGACTCTTGAAAAGTCAGGTAGCTCCGGATTAAAGCATGGCAACTGAATAATATCAACTTTATATTTGTTCTTTTTCCAACGAGCCACAATCTGATTGTAATGAGGCCCTTGTTTATTTTCTCTAATATACTCATTTACTTCGTGGTAAGTCCATCCTAAGTTATCTTCATCTGTTTTACCGCACATTCCGTCAGAAGGAGCTTTGTGCATAATATCTTCAGGCATACCTAAAAAATCACCCATTGCTACAACTTCGTCTGTAGTAAGTTTGCAAAGAGGAGAAAAACATCCTGCAGAATCACCATAAAATGTACTGTATCCCATAACATCTTCGCTTAAGTTACAGGTATTTGCCACAAATGAATTACCAATAATTGCAGAGATTCCAAATAAAGTTGTCATTCTAATGCGGGCAGGGGTATTTGTTTTATAATTTCCGTAAGAATACTCGCCGTCTGGAAGAACAGTTTTTAATACTTCTGTAAGACCAGAATAGGAATTTCCAATATTTACAGTTACGTTTTTAATTCCAAGAGTTTTGCATACTTTCTGACTGTCCTGAATATCCCGCTGAAGAATATTTGGCATAAGAACTCCAAAAACCCGGTCCTTTCCTAAAGCTTCAACAAGAAGTTTGGCAGTTAAAGCTGAATCTTTACCACCGGAAATGCCAATTACGGCTTTTGTATCATCATTACCATTTGCCGAAAACCAGTCTTTAATCCACTGGATGCACTGATTTGTAACTTTTTCAACATCAAAAGAGTATGCCATATATCCTCCTGTATACTTTTTTATACAAGTTAAAAATAAAAAGGCGCTTACTTTAGCCGACAGGGTACAGTCCTGTCGTTTAAAGTAAGCACCTTTGCTCTAATCCTCTATATAATATTGACAAATTGGTTAAAAATCAATAAAAATCTAATAGAAACTAATTAAGGCAAAGAGGCCGTAGATAATGATTTGATATTTAATTTAACGAATCACTGTCTATGGCTTTTTTTATTTGCGAGGTAAATATGAAGATTAACAAGAACTTTTTAGATTTGGAACAGAATTATCTTTTTTCAACAGTAGGAAAAAAACAGCGAGAATACCAGGCTGCACATCCAGATGCAGATGTAATTAAACTTTCAATTGGTGATGTTACAAAACCTTTGGCTCCAGTTGTAATTGAAGCTATGCATAAAGCTGTTGATGAAATGGCAGATGAAAAAACTTTCCGTGGTTATCCACCAGAGACAGGTTACGATTTTATTATCGAAAAGATTTTGAAGTGGGATTTTATAGACCGTGGTATTAAAATGGATAAATCTGAAATTTTCCTTTCTGACGGTGCTAAATCTGACTGTGGTAACATTGGCGATATTTTTGCTGTAGATAATAAAGTTGCAATTTGTGATCCTGTATATCCAGTTTACCTTGATACAAATATTATGTTTGGCCGCAAAAATAATATTATCATTATGCCTTGTACAGAAGAAAACGGATTTATGCCAAAAGTTCCAGCTGCAAATGAAGAAGTTCCAGATATTATTTACTTGTGTTTCCCTAACAATCCAACAGGTTCTGTTGCAACTCGTGAACAGCTTAAAGAATGGGTAGATTACGCAAATGCACATCATTCATTAATTCTTTTTGATGCAGCTTACGAAGCATTTATTTATGATAATTCAATTCCAAAGTCTATTTACGAAATTGAAGGTGCTAGAACTTGTGCAATTGAACTTCGTTCATTCTCTAAAACTGCAGGCTTTACAGGTATGCGTTGTGGTTACACAGTTGTTCCACACGATTTAGTATTTGATGGAACAGAATTGAATGCTATGTGGTTCCGTCGTCAGTCTACAAAATTTAATGGTGTTTCTTATGTAACTCAGAGAGCTGCAGAAGCAATTTATTCTGAAGAAGGACAGAAACAGATTCACGAAAGTTTGGATTATTATAAAGCAAATGCAAAAATCATTTATGATGGACTTACTGCTGCAGGCTTTAAATGTTACGGCGGTATTTACAGTCCATATATCTGGTTTAAAGTTCCAGAAGGCTATACTTCATGGTCATTTTTCGATGAACTTTTGGACAAATGCCATGTAGTTGGAACTCCAGGAAGTGGATTCGGAAAATGTGGTGAAGGATTCTTGCGATTAACAGCTTTCGGTAACAAAGAAAGAACTATCGAAGCTATTGAAAGAATCAAGGCTAACTACGGAAAGAAATAGTAAGTATTGTCCTAACAGGACTTAAGGCCACTTCAGTCTGACTGGGTGGCCATTTTTTTACTCTTTTCTGCCAATCTAATGTCAAATAAATTAGCATTGAAAATAGAAACTAAATTTGACTTTAAAATCCATCTGTTATATATTCTAATTATGAATATAAAGCTGAAACAATTACGTGAAAAACGTGGGCTTTCTCAGGCAGAAGTCGCACAGGAAATCGGTATTTCAAGACAGATGTATAACAAGTACGAACGAGGTGATACTGAACCTTCTCTTAGTGTTATTCGCTCCCTTTGTACCTTGTATGCAATCTCTTACGAAGAACTATTAGGCGAGGATGAAACTTCCAAAAAAGAAAAAGGAACTTACTCATATGATTCAAAAAGTTCTTCTGGTGAAATGGAAGTAGCTTCTCCATCAGTTGCCTACAAGTCTCCAGTCTATGGCACAGAAAATTATTATGCACAGATTGTAAATCTTCTTCCGAAATTACTGCTGTCTGAAAAATCACGATTACTCACCATTGTAGCTCAAAGTCTTACCGACGAGATAGAGGGCAGAAAATCTCAGTCTATGAAGGTGGATCAGAACAATGTGTATTTCCCAACACATGAGGAATATGAAAAAGGATTAAATGAATTAATAGATTTTTCTAATAAAATTAATTTTAGGACAAACGGTATCAAATGGACCAGGGAGGAAATGAATGAAAGATAAATGCTTGACGATTAATACAGGTTGTTCAGTTTTGTATTCAGAAGATTTAAATCCTGGACAGCAGGTTGAGGGGGTCCGGATAATTAATCCATTTATTTATTGAAGTAATTGAAACCCATTTTCTTTTTAGCTATAATAAACTGTAAGCGACTTGAAATTCGCGGAGGTTATTTTAAATGAACGTAGTTGTAATTGGTGCCCAGTGGGGTGATGAAGGTAAGGGTAAAATCGTAGACTACTTAGCAGAAGATGCTAAATATGTTGTTCGTTATGCTGGTGGTCCTAATGCAGGTCATACTATCGTTGTAGATGGTAAACAGTATGCGCTTCATCAGGTTCCTTCTGGAATTTTGTATGCTGATAAGAAGGTTTTCCTTGGTTCAGGTATGGTTATTGATGCTGAAGCTTTCTTCAATGAATTGCAGATGCTTAAAGACAATGGAATCAATTGGGAAGGCCGTGTATTTATTTCTGACAGAGCTCAGTTAATTTTGCCTTGCTATCGTCAGATGGATAAAGACAGAGATGCAGCTCGTAAACGTCCAATTGGTACAACAGGTCGCGGAATGGGTATTGCTTATGCAGAAAAAGCTCATCGTGACGGTGTTCGTCTTGCAGACCTTGACTGGCCAGAAAAAATGGCTGAATTTGAAGGCGAAGATAAAGAATATCTCGATAAATTCAGAGATAGACTTTTAAGCATGCGCGTTAATATGGCAGCTGAAATGCACAAAGTAAAGGGTGAAAATATCCTTTTCGAAGGTGCTCAGGGTGCTATGCTTGATATTGATAGTGGTACATATCCATATGTAAGTTCTGGTGCTTCTTGTGCTGCTGGCGCTTCTTCTGGTTGTGGAATTGGACCACATGATCTTGATCAGATTGTAGGTGTATTCAAAGCTTACCAGACACGTGTAGGAAACGGTCCTATGCCAACAGAGTTCAACAACGAAAGTGAAGGTGAACTTTGTCAGTATGTTCGCGATACAGGTCGTGAATATGGTGTAACAACTGGTCGTGCTCGTCGTTGTGGTTACTTGGACTTGGTAGCTCTTCGCTATGCTTGTCGTGTAAACTCACTTGACGGTCTTGTACTTACACACTTGGATATCTACGATGCAATGGATCAGATTGAAGCATGTGTTGCATATGATATCAATGGTAAAGAAGTAACAGATTTCCCAGCTAACGTTAAAGAAATGGAAGCTGCTAAACCTATCCTTAAGAAATTCTCTGGATGGAAGAAAGAATTGAAGAACTGCCGTTCTTACGAAGAACTTCCAGAACAGGCTAAAGAATATATTAAGTTCATTGAAGAATATACTGAAACTCCAGTTACAATTGTTTCTGTAGGTTACGAACGTGATGATACATTCATCCGCAAGAATCCTTGGAAATAAGTAAACAATAATTTTTTTGTAATTTTTTCAAAAAAAGTTACAAAGTTGATTGACACTTTTTAATCAACGCATTATAAAGTAAATATCAAACGGCAATGAGGTCGCAGAACTAGGTGGTTTTGCGACCTTTTTTGTTTTAACTAGTAAATATTGGCAAAGGCGCTGTTATTTATCCACTCAATTTAAGGGTCTGACGTGGGTAGTGGCAGCGTTTTTTGCTTTTTTAGGAGTACATATGGATAAAGTAACATCTATTTTTGGTGAAAACGTATTCAACGAATCTACAATGAAGGCTCGACTGCCAAAAGAAACATACAAGCAGTTGATGAAAACTATTGAAGGTGGAGAAAAACTTGATCCTTCTGTTGCTAACGTTGTTGCAAATGCAATGAAAGACTGGGCAATTGAAAAAGGTGCTACACACTTCACACACTGGTTCCAGCCACTTACTGGTGTAACTGCTGAAAAACACGATGCATTTATCCAGCCAACAAAAGACGGCGGAATTATTATGGAATTCTCTGGAAAAGAACTTGTTCAGGGTGAACCTGATGCTTCTTCTTTCCCAAGTGGAGG
This sequence comes from Treponema sp., assembly GCA_045597485.1. Classification (GTDB taxonomy): domain Bacteria; phylum Spirochaetota; class Spirochaetia; order Treponematales; family Treponemataceae; genus Treponema_D. The sequence goes on along the minus strand of JAZLKI010000011.1, from coordinate 4,167 downwards.
AATCCGCGCTACATTCGAAGCTCGTGGTTACACAGCATGGGACCCAACTTCTTATGCATTTATTAAAGACGGTACACTTTGTATTCCAACAGCTTTCTGTTCTTACACAGGTGAAGCTCTTGATAAGAAAACTCCATTGCTCCGCTCTATGGAAGCAATTTCAAAACAGGCAGTTCGCGTTCTTAAACTTTTCGAAGGAAATGACGCTGTTACTTCTGTAAAAACAACTGTAGGTCCAGAACAGGAATACTTCCTTGTAGACAAATCAGTTTATGACAAACGCCCAGACCTTATTTACACAGGACGCACATTGTTTGGTGCAAAAGCTCCTAAAGGTCAGGAATTGGAAGATCATTACTTTGGTATGATTAAGCCACGTGTTCAGGCATTCATGAAAGATTTGAACGAAGAACTCTGGAAGCTTGGTATTCTTGCAAAAACAGAACACAACGAAGTTGCTCCAGCTCAGCACGAATTGGCTCCAATCTTTAGTACAACAAACCTTGCTTGTGACCACAACCAGATTACTATGGAATTGATGAGAAAAACAGCTCAGAAACATGGTATGGTATGTCTCTTGCATGAAAAACCATTTGCTGGTGTAAATGGTTCTGGTAAACATAACAACTGGTCTATTTCTACAAATACTGGTAAAAACTTGCTTGATCCAGGTGCTACTCCTTTTGAAAACGCTCAGTTCCTCCTTTTCCTGAGTGCTGTAATTAAGGCTGTAGATGACTATCAGGATTTGCTCCGTATTTCAGTTGCATCTGCTGGTAACGACCACCGTCTTGGAGCTAACGAAGCGCCTCCAGCAATCATCTCTATCTTCTTGGGTGATGAACTTACTGCTATTCTTGACGCACTTGAAGCTGGTGTTTCATACGGCGGAAAGGGTAAAGAAAAAATGCAGATTGGTGTTACTGTATTGCCAGACTTCAACAAAGATACTACAGACCGTAACCGTACATCTCCATTTGCGTTCACAGGCAACAAGTTTGAATTCCGTTCACTTGGTTCAAATGATTCAATTGCTTGCTGTAACATTATGTTGAACACTGCAGTTGCTGAAGTTTTGAGTCAGTTTGCTGATCAGCTTGAAGGTTCTAAAGATCTTAACAAAGCTGTACATGACCTTGTTCTTAAAACAATCAAAGAACACAAGAGAATCATTTTCAACGGAAACGGTTACTCTGATGAATGGGTTACAGAAGCTGCAAAACGTGGTTTGATGAACCTTAAAACAACTCCAGATGCACTTGCTCATCTTTGTGATGCAAAAAATGCAGACGTTCTTAAGAAACACGGAGTATTCAATGATGTAGAACTTAAGTCTCGTTATGAAATCTATAACGAAAACTATACAAAGATTATCAACATTGAAGCTTTGACTATGATTGATATGACTAAAAAGTTGTATCTCCCAGCTGCAAGTGCTTATGGTAAGTCTCTTGCTGATTCAGTTACAGTTAAATCAAGTGTTGGTGTAGATTCTACATACGAATCAGAAGTTGCTAAATCTGCTGGTAAACTTACAGCTAGCATCTTCAACAAAGTTCAGACTCTTGAAAAGGCAATTATGGCTGCTAAAGACGTAGCAGAAGCTGATAAAGCTGCTGTTTACTACAAAGAAAGCGTAATTCCTGCAATGAACGAACTTCGTGCTAACGTAGATGAACTTGAAGGACTTATACCATCTTGTGAATGGCCAGTTCCAAGCTACGGCGACTTGTTGTTCAGCGTAAGATAATTGTAGAGGGAGGAAAACCTCCCTGTAGCATAAAAAAACCGAGGTGATTTTGATAAGTTCAATCATCTCGGTTTTTTGTTTTAAATTAATTTTCTGAATAATTAGTTAGGTAAGTTTACCATCATAAAATCAACAGATTTTCCAGGTGGTGTCATTGGAAGAACCAGTTCATCAATAAAGATTTCTGCATCGATTACTGCAGGTTTTCCACTCTTAAGTGCTTCGTCAAAAGCTTTTTTGAAGTCTTCTTCTGTTGCAACATGGTAACCTTTAATATTGTAAGCGCTTGCCAAAGTTTTCCAGTCTGGGCCAAAATCCAAAGTAGTGGCAGAGTAGCGTTTTTCGTAGAACAAAGACTGCCACAAGCGAACGTTTCCTAAAGCGTGGTTGTCAAAAATTACAATGATGATTGGAAGATCATAGTGCTGGATTGTAGCAAGTTCGTTACAGTTCATGCGGAAAGAACCGTCACCTGCAAAGTGAACAACTGTTTTGTTTGGATTTGCAAACTGTGCACCAATTGCAGCACCAGTTCCGTATCCCATAGTTCCAAGACCACCAGAAGTAAGGAATGTGCGTGGCTCTGTAAATTCATAATGCTGAGCAGTCCACATCTGATGTTCACCAACTTCTGTAGTAATAACAGTATCTGGTTTTACCTGAGAGTTTACATAGTCAAAAATGAATTTTGGAGCAATAGCATTTTCAGGTTTCTGATTGTATGTATCTGGAATAACCTTTTTCCATTCTTTAACCTGAGCATTCCATTCATTTGGAGCCTTTTTATTAAGCAATGGCAAAATTCGTTTAAGAATAGCTTTAACATCACCAATTACAGCGTTGTCTACTTCAATCATTTTGTTGATTTCTGCAGGGTCAATATCAATCTGAACAATTGTAGAATTAGCGGCGAATTTTGAAGGGTCGCCAATTACGCGGTCACTAAAACGGCAGCCGATTGCAAGTAATAAATCGCTTTTATCGCAGGCTGTATTTGCTGCATAAGTACCGTGCATACCAATCATGCCAAGAGAAAGTTCGTGTTTGTTAGGGAAGGATGCTTTACCCATAAGAGACATTGCCACTGGAATCTGAGCTTTTTCTGCCAGTTCTTTAAGTTCTTCGCTGGCATTAGAAATAGCAACACCACCGCCGGCATAAATAAATGGGCGTTCAGCTTTATTAATAAGGTCAGCAATATGACTGATTTGTGAATCTTCTGGAACTTCAAATTTAGATTCCGACCAGCCTTCAGGTTTTTCTTTTTTAGGATCAAAGGCTGTATATTCAATCTGCGCGGCAGTAACATCCTTTGGAATATCAATTAGGACTGGGCCTGGTCTTCCAGATTTTGCAATTTCAAATGCAAGGCGAATAGTATTTGCAAGTTCTTCTGGCTTGTAAACAATAAAGTTATGCTTTGTGATTGGCATTGTAACGCCTTTAATGTCAATTTCCTGGAAAGAATCTTTACCAAGCTGGTTGTTTGGAACGTTACAAGTGATTGCTACAACTGGAATAGAGTCCATATAAGCAGTGGCAATTCCAGTTACAAGGTTAGTAGCACCTGGGCCTGAAGTTGCCATACAAACACCAACTTTACCTGTGGAGCGGGCATAACCATCGGCAGCGTGACTTGCTCCCTGTTCATGGGCAGTTAAAATATGACGAATGCGGTTTGAGTTTTTATACAATTCGTCGTAAATATTAAGAATTGCTCCTCCTGGATATCCAAAAACTGTATCAACTCCCTGTTCGATAAGACATTCAATAACAACTTGTGAACCGCTAAGTTTCATATTTCATTCCTTTGTAATATTTAAAATTACTAATATTATACAGTATAATTAAATTTTATGATAGTGGTAGATGAAATACTGCTTTTTTTCACAAAAATAATCCTAAAAAATAATTGACACTTTTTTTTAATTTCATTATAAATGAAATATCAAACGACAAAGGCGCCGTGGAATTAACCTCCATGGTGCCTTTTTTTTTGTAAAACATCAAATTTATAATAAAGGCAAAGGCGCCGAGTATAGAAACTGTTTTCTACACTCGGCGCCTTTTCTTTTTCTATCAACTTAAAGGAGGTTGATTATGACAGATGCAGTTTGGGGAGTTTGGTTCCTCATCGGTGCCGCACTTGTATTCTTCATGCAGTGTGGATTCGCTATGGTTGAAACAGGTTTTACTCGCGCAAAAAACGCCGGTAACATCATCATGAAAAACTTGATGGACTTTTCTATTGGTACACCAATGTTTATGTTCCTTGGTTTTGGCTTAATGATGAGCGAAAACTATTTCTTTGGTTTGATTGGTAAACCAAATATGCAGTTATTTACAAGCTTTGCTGATATCGACTGGTCTTCTTTCGTATTCAACTTAGTATTCTGTGCTACAGCTGCTACAATCGT
>JAZLKI010000010.1:0-4783 GCA_045597485.1 Treponema sp. | reverse complement strand
GAAGCTTCAACAGCAAAAGGACTGAAATATCTTTTTATAGATGAAGTGCAGAATGTTACAGGGTTTGAGGAAGTTCTGAACGGTTTTCGTGATGACGGTGATTTTTCTATTTTCATTACAGGTTCCAATTCATATCTTCTGAGCGGAGAACTCATAACAAAGCTTACAGGCCGCTACATTGAATTTGAAATGTTTCCATTGAACTTTCAGGAATATCTTGGAATGAAAGCATTTCTGAAAAAAAGTGTGGATTCAAATCTTGTTCAGGAATTTGACAATTATCTTTTAGAAGGAGGATTTCCAAAGGCAGTTCAATATGATTCACTGCAGGATAAACAAACTTACATCTCCAGTGTAATTACAGAAATCTTTGAGAAAGACATAAAACGCAGGGTAAAAATCAGAAATGTTTCTGCATTTCAGAAAGTTCAGCAGTATTTGGTAAACAATTTTGGAGCAACTACAAGCCTTCAGAACATACTGGACGAACTTGAAAAAGCCGGTACAAAAATCAAACGGGAAACTCTGCATACCTATATAAAAATCCTGTGTGATGCAAAAATTCTGTATGAATGTAACCGCTTCGATTTAAAATCAAAAAGATCCATTGCAGGCGAAAAAAAATATTATCTTTCCGATCTGGGATTTTATTATTCAACAAACACAGACAACAGAATTAATTATGGACCGGTCATGGAAAATGTTGCTTTTGTTTATGCCCGTTCAAAGGATTATTCAGTGAGCATAGGCCGCATAGGAAAACTGGAATGCGATTTTATTCTCCGTAAGGATTTAGACTACAGTTACCTTCAAATCTGTATGACGATTATGTCCAGTAAAGAAACGGAAGAACGGGAATACAGACCTTTGGAAACAATAAAAGATAACTATCCAAAATATGTTCTGACCCGAAGTGACCCAATCCAGCATAGAAATGGAATCATTCACAAAAATATGCCGGATTTAATGAAAAACGGGGAGTTGTTTTAATATAAAATAAAAAATCATAACAATAAGTGATAAAATGCATTCAGGGGGGATATAAAAAAAATGAAACTTAAAGCATACAAATGGTAATTTGTATGCCTATGCTGCGAATAATCCGGTGAAGTACACGGATCTGGATGGAAGAATTTTGGAAATTGAATATGGAGAATATGGCATCTTTAGAAGTATTGTAGAGAAGTATATAGATGAAGCCTCTGCAGTTTCTTCAAAATTCAAAAAAATTATTGATGAAATCAAAAATAATCCAGATGTAGTAGTTAGAATTATAGAAGGAAAACGCAACGAAGCTGAAAAAACAGATATCGAGAAATTTGAAAATAATGAGCCTTCTGGAACTTTAATTACTTTTAATCCATTTTTAAGTGATACTGATGAATATGATAATACAACATTTTATCCCACATCATCATTAGTACATGAATTGGCACATGCATATCTTAATATGCAAGGTAAATACTACAAAAATTCAGCCGTTTATATGTCATACGGTAATTTTAAAATGTATCTATTTAACAAAACTACAGAAACCTTTGCAGTAGATATTGAAAATAGCGTTAGAGTTCCTATGAAGCATATGGAATATAGAAAAAGTTACAGTGGTTATGTATTGCCAATAAAACCTGAATCAACATGGAAAAAACAATGAAAAAAATAATAACTTGCATTTTAATTAGTCTAACATTTATGGTTGCATTCGCTCAAGAAAAAGATTTTATTTCTCTTTATAATTTTAACACTATGAAACCACAACAAGAAATTATTATTTCTCGTTATGATATAACTTGCAGTAAGATACTTTCTTATATTCATCTAAAAATGAATGATGATTATGTGTACTTATTAAAATACGCAGATGATAAAATGATAATTAGAAAAATTTCTAAAGAAAAACACAATCAATTAATTTACAATATTAAACAGTTACTGGTTGATAAAAAAGTATCAGAATTTAAATATCCGATTTCAGATGACGCAAGTAATGTAACAAATATTGTTCTCAAAGGACAACTTGATTTCATTATAAATCCATTCAATACTGTTATGCTAAAAGATGATGATTATCGGGAACTTCTTTGTGATGAGGTTTCAAAATTAATTGATTAACAGAATGGTATAAAAATTAGTTTACCAAATTTTATTGCTTATACCCACAAATTGAAATTGATGGGAGGAACACTTTACACGGGAATTAGCGAACCTATAAGAAGTTTTTTATCCTTATCTTAGTTACATTGTTTGCTATTTTTATAAATATTATTCCGATAGTTTCTTTGTAAATGCATATAAATCATCGATCTATAATTAAATATCGATATGTTCAAACTCAACCGGTTTACTGTATGGGAACTTTAGTTTGTGCAGTTATAGGAATACTCGCTTATCTAAAAGATAGGAAAGAGTAAAAAAGTGGAGATGCCCAAATGCTCAAATATTAGTTATCGTCAAACAGAAACCCTTCGATTGTTTTCTTATTTCTCCTTCTTTACCTTCAACAATCTAACTGAGTTCAAAACTGCACAGATTGTAACACCTACATCGCCGAAAACCGCAATCCACATGTTTGTAAGCCCTAGGGCGCTTAACACAATAATTGCAGCTTTAATTCCCAATGCACCAATAAGGTTTTCTTTTACAACTCGCAAAGTGCGGCGGGCTGTTAAAATTCCTTCTACAATCTTAGAAGGTTTATCTTCCATAATAATTATGTCGCCGGCTTCTACTGCTGCATCTGACCCCATAGCGCCCATTGCAACTCCTGCATCGGCACGGGCAAGAACTGGGGCATCGTTGATTCCGTCCCCTGTAAAAATCAAAGTTCCACGTTTTTTGCCGTCTTTTTCTAAGTCTGCCATTAATTCTTCAACTTTCTTAAGCTTGTCTGAACTCATCATCTGGCCGTAAACTTTGTGAACTCCAAGTCGTTCTGCAACTGTTTTAGCTGTGTGTTCATTATCACCAGAAAGCATAACTACGTTTTCTACGCCGATTTTTTTTAAATCTGCAACTGTCTGTGCTGAATCATCTTTAATTTCATCGCTGATTACAATGTGGCCGGCATATTTTCCGTCGCAAGCAACATGAACAATTGTTCCGTCCTGATGTTCGCTGCAGTCTGGATATTCAATATTGAACATTTCCATTAAAGAAGCGTTACCAGCAAGTACATTTTTACCATTTACAACGGCTTTAATTCCTTTACTTGTAATATCTTCTACCTGTTCAAGCTTAACTTCATCACAACAATGGTCGTGGTGAATTGCACGCAAAGAAGCAGAAATTGGATGTGTAGAAAGCATTTCGGCGTGTGTTGCAATGGCAATTAATTCCTGTTTTGAAATTGCAGGGTTCATTGTATGAATATCAGTTACAATAAAATTACCTTTTGTAAGAGTACCTGTTTTATCGAAAACGGCTGTCTTTGTTTTTGCAAGGGCTTCAAGGAAGGTGCTTCCCTTAATTAAAATGCCCCGTTTTGCACAAGCTGTAATTCCACCACAGAAACACAATGGAATAGAGATAACCAAAGCACATGGGCAGCTTACAACAAGGAATTCCAAAGCACGGTAAATCCAGTCATTCCATCCGTGGATTGCAAATACATCTGGCATAAAGAATTTTGTAACTAATGGAGGAATGATTGCAAGAATCAAGGCTGCAGTACAAACGATTGGTGTATAAACTCTTGCAAAGCGAGTTACAAACTGTTCAGATTTAGTTTTATTTTCTGTAGCGTTTTCAACAAGCTCAAGGATGCGGGCAAGGGCAGATTCTCCTGCAACCTTTGTAGTTTCAATTTCAATTACGCCCTGTTTGTTGATTGAACCAGAAAGCACTTCGTCACCAATGCAAACTTTTCTTGGAACGCTTTCACCAGTTAATGCAGAAGTGTCAATGTAAGTTTCGCCGCTGGTAATTACACCGTCGATAGGGATTCTGTCGCCGGCCTTTACAATGATTGTAGAACCAACTGCAACTTCTTCTGCAGCAACAGAAACTGTTTCATCACCATTTTTTACAAGAGCCTTATCTGGACGAAGCTTTGAAATCTCTCCAATTGCATCTCGAGATTTATCCACTGCAAAATCTTCAAACTTTTCACCAATCTGATACAAAATCATAATTGCTGTAGCTTCAGAAAATTCTCCAAGACAAATTGCACCAATTGAAGAAACCGACATTAAGAAATTTTCATCAAGGAATTCTCCGTGAAGAAGATTTTTTACTGCATTAATAATAATTCCCTTTCCGCAGATAATATAGATTACCATACAGAAAACCAATTCCAGGGCTTCAAAAAGTGGCATTGAAATTCCAGGAATGTGCACATTTTCCAGTGCTGGGAACAAAGATTCCAAACCAAGATGTTCGAATACTTCCATTAAAAGAATAATTCCAGTGGCAATTAAAAGGAATGGAAGTGGAAGTTCATGTTCTTCTTCTCCTTCACCATGTTCGTGATCGTGACTGTGGCCGTGGGAATGTCCGCAGCTGCAGCCATCATCGTGGTGGTGCTCGTGTTCATGATGATGTTCATGCTCGTGGTGTTCGTGTTCACAACAGTTCTCTTCGTGTTTATGTTCTAATTCTTCGTCGTGATGTTTACTCATTTTATTTCTCCAAAATGTGACCCATGCCACATTCAATAATTTCTTTTACATGTTCGTCGGCAAGTGAATAATAAACAACTTTACCAACCCTATTTGTAGTAACAAGATTTGCTTCCCGCAAAATTTTAAGCTGATGTGAAACTGCAGAGATTGTCATATTGAGCAGA
>JAZLKI010000009.1:0-14619 GCA_045597485.1 Treponema sp. | reverse complement strand
TTCTGGATATCCTTCAGCGTATTTATCAGTAAGAAGGTTTCCCATAGCTGCCTGAACATTCAAAGAACAGTAGTTTTCAGAAGCAACTAATTTAAGGTGACTGCGCTGATTTTCAATTTCATTTACAATTGAAGCTGCGATATCAGGACCAACAGCAGCAACCTGCTGAAGATTTGCAACATAAGAACACATTGCAGCAGTAGGTTTTCCGCCGCAAGATGCAAGGTAATTTTCTAATGGTGTAGCCATATTTACACTCCGGAATTTAATAAATTGTTTCTATTATATAGATGTCATATTTTATCTAAAATTATATTTAAGTTCAACAATCTTTGAAATTTTGCATTTTACAAATTTTTTATTTATAATTTATATATGTACCAGATTCCAGAAAGTTTTAAACAGTTTATTTCTCTTGGTTGTGATAGAAAAAAGTTCATTCAGGATTATTTAAATGCTCTGGGACTTGACGCGCCTGTAATTCAGCTGGAAGGCAAACATCATATTTATGTAAAATTTCCGCAAAGTCAGTATAACCCAATGTTTAGAATAAAAACTGTTATAGCACATTATGACAGAGTAGATGGTAGTCCTGGTGCAAATGATAATTCTGCAGCGGTTTTTTCTATGCTGGAATGGGCGTCTCGTTTATGTAAGTTTACTTCTTTCCATAATATACGTTTAATATTTACAGATGGTGAAGAAATGGGGGCGAAGGGGGTTGCTTCCCAAGGTTCGTTTCCTCTTGCAGCTCTTTTTCGTAAACTGGGCATTACCGAAGATGTGTATGTTTTTGATTGTATGGGACGAGGGGAAGTGCCTGTTTTAACGGAAACAGTTTTACCTGAAGGTGCTTCTAAAAAGTTTGTGAACCAATTTTGTGATCTGGAGTCTAGAACCCAAAAACTTCTTATGGAGGCTAGTGGAGGTAAGTGGTTTTCGCTTCATGCAAATTATTCAGATAACGCTAGTTTTATTGCAAATGGAATTCCTGCTGTCGCTATAACTATGCTGCCTTCTTCAGAAATCTCTGCTGCTGCTTTAGGTAAAAGTCAGCCGAAAACCTGGTCGCTTTTTCATACAGCAGAAGATAATTTTGAAAATCTTACTCCAGTTTCATTTGAGATAACTGCAGCTATATTGAATCGTCTTGCAACATTAAGGATCTTGGTGTGACGGTTTATTATACTCTTGACTTTATCTTGTTCCCATAATAAAATTTGTATATTCTTGGTGGGAGAATAAATAATTGAAAAGTCTAAAAAAAAATGTCTCAAAGGGGCTTAATGCTCAGTTTACTAATGCAGTAATTATGCTGGTCGGATGTGTTCTGACTGTATTAATTCTGTTTTTTTCAGGTGTAGTTCATTCAAAGTATACTTCAATTGTTTCTGTTATGAATGATTATGCAGATTGTAATAAGGCTCTAAATGATTTTAGAGATTCCTCTGCTTACCTTTCAAATCAGGCTCGTTTATATAGCGTAAACCTTAATCTTTCATATCTCGATAACTATTTTTACGAAAAAAATCAGCTCCGTCGCCGGGAAAATGCAGTTCAGATTATTGAAATGACACATGAAGAAGATTCTGTAGATTATGCAATCAATATTGCTCTGCGAGAATCATCATTTTTAAGTTCAAAAGAATTGTATGCAATGCGCCTTGTTACCATTGCAACAGATGTTGTGGAATCTTACTTACCGGAAGAAATCCGGAATTTAAAACTTCAGAAAGAAGATGAAGCACTTTCAAACGATGACAAAATTGAACGTGCACGAGATATTCTTTTTAATTCTGAATATATTTCTGCTGTAGATAATGTTTACGCATATTGTAACAAAGTTTCGTTAAATCTTGTAAATGAATACATAAATAAACAGGCTGTAAGTGATATTTCTATAAAAGGATATTTTAGACTTCAGTTTGTGATTTTAATTATCTTGTTTGTAGTTATTATTGGACTTTATATTTTCTTAATTACACTTGTTCTTATTCCATTAAATCGCAATTGCCGTTCTATCGAAAAAGGAAATAAGATGATTGTAAGTGGCTGTTCAGAAGTTCGCATGATTTCACAAATCTTTAATAATCTGTTCGATAAAAATGCAGTTACTGCTTCTGAACTTAAGCATAAGGCTGAACATGATCCATTAACTGGAGTTATTAACCGCAATGGATTTAATCAGATTAAGGAAGTTCTTAAAACTGTAGATGAGCCTATTGCATATTTGATAGCAGATATTGATTTGTTCAAGAATATAAATGATACATACGGACATCTGGTGGGAGATGAAGTAATTAAAAAAACTGCAAATCTTCTTACTGAACAGTTCCGTAATTCAGATTATGTGGCAAGAATCGGTGGTGATGAATTTGCCGTTGTTATGACAAAAATAGGCACTTCTCCTGTAAATATTATTCAGCGTAAAATTGAAAATATGAATAAGGCACTTCAGGAAGTAGATGATAAATTACCAAAAGTTTCATTAAGTGTAGGTGTTGCTCTTTCTGAAAGAGGATTTGTAGATAAACTTGAAGAACAGGCAGACAAGGCATTGTATAAAGTTAAACGTGGTGGTCGTTGTAACTGTTCCTTCTATAATTACGAAATAGAAGATTAATAATATATTTTTTGGGTGGGAAAATGGCAGAAAAAAAATCAACTTCAACAACAGCTAAAACTGCTGAAAAAAAAGTTGCAACAAAAACTAGTGCAGTAAAAACAGCAGCTGCAAAAACAACAACAGTAAAACCTGCTGCTACTAAAACTGCTGCAACAAAAACAACTGCGGTAAAAACTACAGCAACAAAAACAGCTGCCGCAAAACCTGTAGCTGCCAAAACTGTTGCAAAACCAGCTGCAGTATATGATGAAAATTCAATTCAGCATCTTGAAGGCCTTGAACATATCCGCCTCCGCCCAGGTATGTATATTGGTTCTTTAGGTGATGGTTCTAACGAAAATGATGGTATTTACATCCTTTTAAAAGAAGGAATTGATAACTCTGTAGATGAATTTTCACAGGGTTTTGGTAATAAAATCGATATTGAAATTAAGGAAGGTCGCGTAAAAATTCGTGACTATGGTCGTGGTATTCCTCTTGGAAAACTGGAAGATTGTGTAAGTAACGTTAATACAGGTGCCAAATACAACAACAATGTATTTAAACAGGCAATTGGTATGAATGGCGTAGGTATTAAAGCAACTAATGCTCTTTCTTCTTATTTTCGTGCTGCGTCTATTCGTGACGGTAAAATGGCCGTTGTAGAATTTGCAAAAGGTGAAAAACTTTCTGCAAAAATGGGAAATGCAAAACCTGGTGTTCCAAATGGCACTTACCTTGAATTTGAACCAGATAAGGAATTGTTTGGTAAATATAATTTCAACATGGAATATGTTGAAAAACGTTTGTGGAACTATGCATATTTGAACCCTGGACTTACAATTAAATGTAATGGTAAAGACTATTACAGTGAAAATGGTATTCAGGATCTTTTGTTGAACGAAATGGGTGGGGTAGATAAATCTCTCTATAACATCCTTAATTATAAATCTGAAAAAAGTGATACAAATCTTCAGTTTGTATTAACTCACGGTGCTTCTCTCGATAAGTTTGTATATTCCTTTGTAAATGGTCAGAGTACAGATGATGGTGGTACTCACGTTACAGCCTTCCTGGATGGTTTTACTAAAGGTGTAAATGAATTCTATAAAAAGGAATATGATATAAAAGATGTAACTAGTGGTCTTTATGTGGCACTTAAGATTGGTATTGATAATCCAATGTTTACATCGCAGACAAAAAATAAACTTGGTAACGTAGAAATCCGTAGTCCAATTATTAAAGAAACTCAGATTGCAGTTGATGACTGGTTACGCCACAATCCTGACATTGCGGGAACTTTGGAAGAAAAGATTATAAAAAATCAGAAGGCTCGTAATGAAATTAACAGTGTTACAGACAAGCAGATTCGCGAGGCTGAAAAATCTGTAATGCTTAAGATTAAAAAACTTAAGGATTGTAAATACCACTTGCAGGATGGGCCAAAAGGTGCCAATTCTATGATTTTCATTACCGAAGGGGATTCGGCTACTGGTTCTATGGTAGGAAGCCGTGATGTTTCTTATCAGGCAATTTTCAGTTTACGTGGTAAACCAGAAAATATGTACGGTCGCAAAAAATCAGCTTTATTTGATAACGAAGAATTAAAAAATCTTACTTTCAGTCTTGGTGTTCAAAAGGATATTGAAGGCTTACGTTACGATAAAATTATTATTGCAACCGATGCGGATAATGATGGATTCCATATTCGTAATCTTGTAATGACCTATTTACTTTTGTTCTTTGAAGAGTTGGTTTTGACAGGTCATGTTTATATTCTTGAAACACCTCTTTTCCGCGTTCGTAACAAAACAAAAACTGTTTATTGCTATTCGGAAGAAAGTCGTGATAAAGAAGTAGCTAAAATGGGTAAATCTGCAGAAGTAACTCGATTCAAAGGGTTAGGAGAAATTAACCCTTCTGAATTCGGACAGTTTATTTTCCCTCGCAAGGAAGGTGAATCTGAAGATAAGGGAATGCACCTTACACCTGTTACAATTCAGTCGTTGAAAAATGTACCAGAAGTTTTGCAGTTCTACATGGGTAAAAATACTCCAGAACGTCGAGAATTTATTGTACATAACCTTGCAAGTGAAATAGATGCTTGATAAGTGAATAGTGAAAAGTGAATAGTGAGGTTTGAATAATTTCTGTTTTTCATTATTCACTTTTCACTTTTAATTTTTTTCATTATAATTATGCTTTCCTTAATAAATAAACTCTTGAGGTACTTGTATGAACTTGAAAGGTAGAAATTTTCTTACATTAAAGGATTTTACTCCAGAAGAAATCACTTACATGCTGGATTTGGCAGCAGATTTGAAAGAAAAGAAAAAGAAGGGAATTCCTGTTGACATTCACCGTGGAAAAAATATTGCCCTTATTTTTGAAAAGACAAGTACTCGTACCCGTTGTGCTTTTGAAGTTGCCGCACATGATTTAGGAATCCAGACAACTTATCTTGCAGAAGGCAGCCAGATTGGTAAAAAAGAAAGTATTGCTGATACTGCTCGTGTTCTTGGCCGTATGTTTGAAGGTATTGAATACCGTGGATTTGAACAGACTCTCGTTGAAGATTTGGCAAAATATTCTGGCGTTGTTGTATGGAATGGTTTGACAAATGAATATCATCCTACACAGATGCTGGCAGATATGCTTACAATCCGTGAACACTATGGCAAATTAAAGGGACTTAAATTAGTTTATTACGGCGATGCCCGCTATAATATTGGAAATTCTCTTTGTATCGTATGTTCAAAGCTTGGTTTGAATCTTACACTTTGTGCACCAGAAAAATACTGGCCTTCTAAAGATCTTATTGCAGAATGTCAGCCATGGTGTCAGGCAAGTGGTGGATCTATTACTTTGGAAGCTGATGTTGCAAAGGCTACTAAAGATGCAGATATTCTTTACACAGATGTTTGGGTTTCTATGGGTGAACCTGATGAAATTTGGGCAGAACGTATTGCAGACCTTAAAGCATACCAGGTAAATATTGATGTTTTAAAAATGGCAAAACCAACTGCAATCTTTATGCACGATCTTCCATCTTTCCATGATTTGAATACAAAGATTGGTAAAGAAATCCACGAAAAATTTGGCCTTACTGCTATGGAAGTTACAGATGAAGTTTTTGAATCTAAACAGTCTGTAGTTTTTGATGAAGCAGAAAATCGTATGCATACAATTAAAGCTGTTATGGCAGCAACACTTGGAAATAACTTTTAGGAGAATATAAATGAACGCTATTATTACAGTTGTAGGATCAGATAAAGTAGGTATTATTGCAAAGGTTTCACAGTACCTTTCAGATCATAAAATTAACATTGTAGACATTACACAGACAATTCTTTCTGGAAACTTTGTAATGATGATGATGGTTGATTTGGAAAAATCAGATATCGACATCGAAAAAGTTCGTGATAACATGAAAACTCTCTCAGAAGATATGGGAGTAGAAATCAACATCATGAGCGAAAAAGTCTTTTCAGCTATGCATAGAGTTTAGGGAGTTTTCGAAGAAAACTCTAGGCGTGGGAAAATTAATTTACTAATGAAAGAAAAAGTCTAGTCCCACGCCAGCTATGCATAGAGTTTAATAGAGTTTTGCTTGCAAAACTCTAGATGCGGGTAGATTAATTTAATGAATGAACGTATAGTTGGAGCCCGCATCAGCTATGCATAGAGTTTAGGAAGTTGGAGTCTTAAAGAGTTTAGACTTCCTTTTTTTTAAATTCATGTTATCATTTAAGGTAATATGAATTTGGCTTACCTTGATTATTACATTCTTGGCGAAGTTGTTGCCTGTATACTTTCGCTTGTTCTTTGTTTTAACATCTTTATGTCTTTTTCATTCTCAGACATTAAGCACCGCCTTTTTATGTATGGTGGTGTTTCGTCATTTATAGCAACCTTATTTGATGTTTTGTCTGTAATATGTATTACCCATTATAAGAGCGTGCCATATTCTTATTGTGTAGCTTCATCTACAATATTCTTTTTATTTCTTCTGGTTATACCCATGGTTTTGGCAGATTATATTATGAATCTTGCCTGCAATACTAGAAAATCAGAAAAAATTATATATGTAGCAAATAGTGTAGTATATGGAATATGGATTCTTATTGTTCTTTTGAATATTAAGACTGGCTGGATTTTTAGATTTGATGCTGAATTAGGCTATGTAAAGGGGGTTCTAAAAAATCTTACTTATTATATAACTGCTTATTACGTAGTGATTGCAATTTTAGTTACAATCGTAAATAGAAAACGCCTGCCACATAGATTGATTATAGTATTTACCTGTTTCCCTGTAGTTTCTGTTATATTCCTTTTAATACAATTTTTAGATAATAAAATTCTTCTTACAGGTACAGCTTCTTTTTCTGCATTGTTATTTGCTTATATTACTATCCAGTCAGATTTGCTTGATTACGATTCTACAACTGGTTTAATGTCGGAAAGTAAATTAAAACGTTATATTTCTACAAAGAACGGTTCTTATTATTTGTACGTAATGTCTATCGACAATAAAAACATGATTCAGACAAATATGGAAGTTTCTGTTTATAACAAAATGCTTCTTGATTTGGCAAAGGAATTTTTAAAGCATTTTGAACGAAAAAGTTTCTGTATTTCTGAAAGTAGATTTGCAGGTATTGCAAAAACAGAAGAAGAAATAAAACAGATTTCAAAAGAAATAGAGCAGTATATCATAACTATTAATACAGATATGGATACCATTCTGCCAACACCTTTAGAAACTTATTACGCAGCTATTGCTTGCAGTGATGATAATGAATCATACGAAAATATTGTTGAAGTTATAAACAGCTGTCTGCAAAAATCTAAAAATGATGGTATAAGAACACTCCGTTTCTGTGATGATGCCATCCTTGTTGATATGGAACGTAAACGTGTAATTCACAAGATTTTGAAACGGGAACTTAATCTTGATTCTGAACAGTTTCAGATATGGTTTCAGCCAATTCATTCAATCAGCAATAATAAGTTTACCTATATGGAAGCTTTGTCTCGTTTACGTAATACAGAATTAGGTGATATTCCCCCAGGAGAATTTGTTACAGTTGCAGAAAATCGTGGGCTTATTGAAAAACTTGGGTTTGTTGCTTTTGAAAAAGTATGTAAATTTATTTCAGAAAATAAAGATGTTATTTCTGCTGTTTCTATAAACTTTTCTGTATACCAAATGACAAACCCTAATCTTGTACAGAATGTTCTAACAACAATAGAAAGATTTAAACTGTCTCCTGAAAATATTATTATGGAAATTACCGAAAGTATTTTTATAGAAAACTATGAGGTTGTATTAAATAATATGACTCAGTTGGCTGCTGCCGGTGTACAGTTCTATCTTGACGACTTTGGTACGGGATATTCGAACCTTGCAAATGTTGTAGGTCTTCCATTCTCTACAATTAAGATGGATAGAAGCCTTGTACTTATGATGGAAGAAAACGAAAAAGGTATACGATTATTCCAGAATCTTGTGGAAACATTTAAAGATGCAGGCTTTAAGATTCTTGTAGAAGGGGTTGAAACTAATGATCAGAATACCCTTGTTGAACACGCTGGGGTAGATTATATACAGGGCTTCTTGTACTCTCGACCTCTTCCTCAAGAAGATTGTATAGAAGTATTCAGAAAACAGAAAAATAAAGAGCTTAAAAAGTAATTATTTCTTCATAAACCTGAATAGCAAATTGGTCTGTCATTCCGGAAATATATTCTATAATACATTTTGTATAAGATTCTTCATCGTGAAGGTCAAAACATGCAGTTGTGTTGTATTTTAAAACAGCTTTTTTATCTATGTAATCGTGACGTTCAATAATGAAAGGTTTATATTCTGTGTATTTTACAAGCCAGTCTTCAAATGTAGAACAGAGTTTAGGGTAATATTTTAATGCCTGGGATATTCTTCCATTTTCTGCGTAGACTTTTGCCCGTTGCAAGGTTCTAAAGATTGTTCCAATAATATTTTCTGCGTAAATTGCAAATTCGCCAAGTCGCCAGTGGTTGTAAATATGAGCAAAGTTGAATTTTTTTAATTCCAGAATAAATTTGAAGTATTCATCGGAAAAACAAAGGCCTTTTTCGGGGCTGCTCTGCTGGCATAAATCTACAATTAAATCATTAATCAAAGTTGTAGTATTTACGGCCTTTCCACTGCGTAATGCATGAGCACCTTTTTTTTCAAAGCCTAATGTAGACCCTACAATTTCTCTTAACTGGCGATATGAAGTCATATCCAGAATGTGGTAAGCTCTGGCATCTTCTATATCACGGCCAAGGTAAGCAATCTTATCTGCAATTTTTACTACACAACCTTCCCATGTAAAAGGTTGAATAAAACCTGGGCGCTTCATTGAATATAAATCTATAGCTTCATCGCGAGGTTTAATTCCCTGCTGGTCAATTTCGCCACAATGGCAGATAAGTCCGTCGCGTACTGCGTATGTAAGATTTAATGGTTGTTCAATACCGTTTGGATCCTGAAGGGTTTCAATGTAATCTGCAAAAAAAAGACTGTTTCGTTCGTGCCAGAATTTCTTTGGAGCATCTTTTCCTTCCCGCTGTTTTACTAATTTATTTAAACAGTCTTCGCCGTGGTGGCCGAACGGTGCGTGTCCAATATCGTGTCCCATGGCAATAGCACTAGCAAGTTGTTCGTTTAAACCCAAGTATTTTGCAATAGTGGAAGCAACCGATGCAACGTGCATAACGTGTTCCATTCTTGTACAGATATGATCATTATGTGGAGCAAAAAATACTTGAGTTTTATGCTTTAAGCGGCGGTATGCCTGTGAATGTAAAATACGGGTATAATCTCTTTCAAAATCAGTTCGAATATCGTTATTTCTGCCATAAATAGGAATTTCACGTTTAATTGCCTGTTCCCATTTTTTATTCTGTTCATTTGTCTGATAATTTGAAAAAGGTTTATCCATAATCTTTTTATTATTCCTTATACCTAGAGTATAGTATAACTTTTCCCGATTGACTACTTTATCTAAAGTCTTTGAAAAAATGCCTTATGAATGGTATAATATAAAATATGCGTTCTTTTTTTGCTTATTTAAAGCGTGTTTTTTTTAATGAGTCTTATGACATGCAGCATAGATTGCTCAACGTAATTGTACTTTCGGGTGTTTTCGGAGTTATGGTTTCGTTGTTATTTCAGATAATTCTTCAATTAAATATGATAGCAACAGTCTTTATGCTGTTGTGTTTGATAGTATTTATTTTAACACTATGGATTGCCAATGGGCCTAAAAAACCTCAGGTAGCAGGGGTATTTATTTCAATCATAACTAATGATTTACTTCTTCCTGTCTTGTTCCTTTATTCTGGCGGTGTTCAAAGTGCCATGTCATTGTGGTGTCTCGTTGGTTTTATACTTTCCTTTTTGTTTCTTAAGGGAAAGAAAACATATGTAGTATTTGTAATTAATATTTTAGGATTCGTAACAGTTCTTATTTATTCATATCTTGTTCCAGAGTCGGTTCATTATATGGATTCTCAAAAAGATGTAATTATAGATATTGCATCAAATATAGTTGTTATTGCATTAATTCTTTCTAGTGTATTGCGATATAACAATTATATTAATGAAAAGCAGAAAAAACAGATTTATGATTCAATGCAGGTTGCTCAAAAAGCTACTAAAGCAAAAAGCGATTTTCTTTCTGTAGTTTCACATGATATTCGTACTCCAATGAATACAATTGTTGGTTTTACAGAAATTGCAAAGAAAGAAATAACTAATCGTGAAAAAGTAACAGACTGTCTCGAAAAAATAACCTTATCTTCAAATCATTTGTTGAATCTTATGAACGACATTCTTGATATGTCAAAAATTGAAGTAGGAAAAATTTCAATAGATGAAGAAAACTGTAGTTTGAAATCTTTAATCAGTAATTGTATTCAAATTATGGAAAATGAAATTTCCGAAAAGAATATTTCTATTAAAACAGATTATTCAATGCTTGATGATGATCTGGTATCTTGCGATAAACTTCGTATGAATCAGATTTTGCTTAATGTTTTAAGTAATGCAATTAAATATTCGAAACCAAACGGCAATGTTTATATTTCTGTTATTCAGTTAACAGGAGATGATGAAACTAAGATTTTGACAGAAATCCACATAAAAGACGAAGGTTGTGGTATGACAGAAGAGTATAAAACTCGTTTGTTTATGCCATTCCAGCGAGACCGGCTTGGTATTGAAAATGGAATTGCTGGTACAGGACTTGGGTTGTCAATTTCAAAATCTCTTATCGAAATTATGGGTGGAACTATTGAAATTGACAGTACAGAAGGTGTTGGTACAGAAGTTTCAATTACAGTACCATTCTCTGTTCCAACTTTGACAAATATTGAAGATGAAGATATTACATCAAATTACAATTTCGAAGATTACAGAATTCTTATTGTTGATGACAATGAAATGCATCGTACTCTTGAAAGAGAACTTCTTGAATCGGTTGGATTTAAGGTTGATGAAGCTGCAGAAGGACGATTTGCAATTCAAAAACATATGAAGTTGAATTATGATGCACTTCTTGTAGATTTAGTTATGCCTGTTATGGATGGATATCAGGTAACTAAATTAATAAGGTCCTTGGAAGATCCTGAATTGTCTGATGTGCCAATTATTGCCATTACAGCAAATGCTTATTCAGATGATAAGGCTAAGGCTTTCGAAGCTGGAATGAATGCTTATGTAACAAAGCCAATTAATAGACGTGAATTAATGGAAGTATTGAAATTAATACTTAAAGAAAAATCAATTAAAGTATAATTGCGGGAGTTTTTTTATGAGTACACATATTGCCGCTAAGCCTGGAGAAATTGCAGATACTGTATTGCTTCCAGGAGATCCGTTAAGAGCTAAATTTATTGCAGAAAATTTCCTTGAAAATCCTGTATGTTATAACGAAGTTCGAGGTATGCTAGGATACACAGGAGAGTATAAGGGGCATAAAGTTTCTGTGCAGGGAACAGGTATGGGGCAACCATCTCTTTCTATTTATGTGCAGGAATTATTTCAGTTTTATGATGTAAAAAAAGCTGTGCGAATTGGAACTGCTGGTGGTGTAAGTGAAAGTGTTCCTTGTCGTTCTGTTATTCTTGCTAATGGAGCTTGTACCGATTCAAGTTTGCAGAATCAGCGTTTTGGTTATGCTCATTATGCTCCAGTTCCAGATTTTGAACTATTGGATGCTGCATATCATAAAGCAAAAGAATTAGGAATAAAAACTGTTGTAGGTCCATGTTTTTCTGGAGATAGATTTTACGATAAGCCAGATGCATGGGTATTGTGGAAAAAATATGGTGTAGTTGGAATTGAAATGGAAGCGGCAGAGTTGTATACTCTAGCGGCAGAGTTCAATAGAAAGGCTCTTGCAATTCTTACTGTTAGTAATAATTTTGTTACAGGTGAAGAAACTACAGCCGAAGAACGCCAGGTTACATTTAAAGATATGATGAAACTGGCATTAGAAACAGTAATAACAATTTAGGGAGATTTATATGAAACCAACATTATTAGTTTTAGCAGCTGGTATGGGAAGTCGCTATGGTGGAGTTAAACAGATTGATGGAGTAGGACTTCATGATGAATGTTTACTTGATTTTGCAACATATGATGCTAAAAATTGCGGTTTTGGAAAAGTTGTATTTATTATTCGTAAAGATATAGAAACTGCATTTCGCGAAAGATTATTCGATCGTATTGCAAAGAATTTTGATGCTGAATATGTGTTCCAGCAGCATGATTCACTTTTAACTCCACAACAGTTAAAAGACAGTGAAGGTCGTGAAAAACCTTGGGGAACAACACATGCAGTTTTATGTGCTGAAAAAGCAATAAAAACTCCTTTTGCAGTAATTAACTCTGATGATTATTATGGGCGTCAGGCATTTGATGTTCTTGGAAAATATCTATCTTCTATTGATAATGATTGTCGTAATCACGCTATGGTAGGTTATGTTCTTGGTAATACAATGAGCCGTTCTGGTTCTGTTAGCCGTGGTGTATGTACAGTTAATGGTGATACTGCAAAAGATGCGGAACTTGCTTCTATTGTTGAAAATTTAAAAATCTATTATGGCGAAAATGATCAGGTAATCAGTGAAATGCCAGATGGTGAAAAAGTGTTGCTTACTGGAAAAGAATGGGTAAGTATGAATTTGTTTGGTTTTACACCAAAGGCATTTGAAGAATTTCATGTTTATTGGGATAACTTTATGAGTGTTAATTCAAAAGCTCCTAAGGCAGAAGCACTTCTTCCTGTTGCCGCAAGCGATATTATTGCTCATGGTGAAGGTAAAATTAAGTTCTTTACTTCTCAGGAAACATGGTTTGGAATGACTTATCCAGAAGATCGCAAGATTGTTAAAGATGAAATTGCAAACAAGATTAAGAATGGCTATTATCCTGAAAAACTTTGGGATAAATAATTTTAAATATGCTTAAACTTAATCCTATATTATCAGAAAAAATCTGGGGGTATGAACTCTGGATAGCTTCTACTCATCCAAATGGTACTCAAAAGGAATTTGCTGAAGCTGTTGAAGGTGATTTTCCGCTACTTGTAAAAGTTATACAGGCTAATGAAACTCTTTCAATTCAGGTTCATCCTGATGATTCCTGGGCTGTAAAACTTGAAGGTGAAGGGAACCGTGGAAAAACAGAATGCTGGTATGTTCTTGATGCAGCTCCAGATGCAAAAATTGTTTACGGAATAAAAGAAGGCTATTCTCACGATCAGCTGGCAAAAGCTATAGAGCACAATAACCTGGAAGATTACTTGGAATATGTAAAAGTTCAGGCCGGTGATTTTGTGTATATACCTGCGGGGACTGTTCACGCAATTTGTGGTGGCCTTAGACTTATGGAAGTTCAGCAGTCTTGTGATCTTACATATCGATTGTATGATTGGGGACGTGGTCGTGAAGTTCATATTGAAAAAGGTCTTTCTGTTATAAAGCACGGAAAAATGCCACCTGTTGCTCCTTTTGATAAATCTTTTGAATGCGAATATTTTAGTCTTGAACAGATTGATGTTAAAGGTGGCTGGAGTATGTTCTGTTCTGGAAAAGATAAATTGAAAGATACTCAGCTTATTTATGTTATTTCTGAAGAAAAGGCTGTAATTCGCACTTCTGAAGATAAAATAGGTAAACCAATTAAAGCAGAGGAACTTTATGCGGTTCTTCCTGGCGATAAATTGACAGTAGAGGGAAAAGCAAAACTTATGCGTATCCGTGTAAAGTAATTTTCTTCTATTGATTATTAATAAGGTAAATTGTATTTTTTTAGTATGTTGTTATTTATGTTTTTGTTATTGCCTGTAGTGTTAGCAGGTTATTGTTTTTATAGAAAAGATAGTAAAATGATTCCCTCAATCTTTATAGGGTTAGTTAGTGCTGTTTTAGTATGTTTGTTTAAAACTTTTTTCTTGTACGCTCACCGTATAATTCCATATTCTCTTGGATCAAATATTGCCTATCTTTTGATTCGTCAGACATTGTTGCCAGTATTAATCTTGTATGGAATTTTTATTGCAGTTTCAAAAGATAGCTTGGAATATAAAGGTAAAGCTGCATTTCCATTAATAATATCTTTTTATATGGTTTATCTTCCATACACCATTGTAACAACTTCTGAAGGTTTATATTCTGGTTTTTCAATTTTTGTGAAACCTTTGTTGTTTGCTTTTATGATTTTATTTGTTTCATTTTGTGCTGTTAAAACTGTAAAAGCTATAGAAGAAAAGAAGATTGTATTCATTGTTTTGTATTCAATTATAGCTTTGGTATATATGTTTATGCCTGCATTAATAGAATCGTTTTCTATAATTAATGAAAATATTGTTGTTCAGATTATCTTATCAATTATATATTGTTTAATACCTGTAGGTCTTCAGATCATATTGATTCTTAAGAAATAAAAAAACATAACTTAAGTTAAACAAAAAAAATAG
>JAZLKI010000008.1:0-15528 GCA_045597485.1 Treponema sp. | reverse complement strand
TTACGAACGATAGCACGTCCTACAGCAACACGCTGTCTCTGTCCACCAGAGAGAGCCTTTGGTTTACGATCAAGGTACTGTGTAAGGTCAAGCTGTTTAGCTGCATCGCGAACGCGGCGGTCGATTTCAGCTTTGTCCATTTTACGAATCTTCAATCCGAATGCCATGTTATCATAAACAGTCATATGTGGATAAAGAGCGTAGTTCTGGAATACCATGGCGATATCACGATCCTTTGGTGGAACATCGTTCATTTCAACACCGTCGATGAACAACTTACCATCAGAGATGTCTTCCAAACCAGCGATCATACGGAGTGTAGTTGATTTACCACATCCAGATGGTCCTACGAATACACAGAATTCTTTGTCTTCTACTGTGATATTAGCATTGTTTACAGCGCGAACGCCACCATCGTAAACTTTACCAATACCTTTAAGTTCTACTTTTGCCATTTAATTTGGCCTCCTTTAGGTTTAAACCCAATGGGTTATATTATTAGTATTATTTTATTCCAGATAATACCAGAAGTCAAATGCTTTTTTATATATTTTTCTTTTTTCCTGACAATGAAATAGCCATTAAGAATACAAAATATACAATCAATATTCCAAAAACCAGGAAGGTCATCATTGTAGATTTTGCAGCCATACCTACCAGAATTAAAATTGGAGCTCCAAATCCTATAGCTGTTGAACTACCTGTTACAAGATTATTGGCTGCAGGTGTTTTAAATTCAGGATCAATTTCGCGAACTAAAAGAACACCAGAACTGATTGTTCCTGTAAGCATACCGAACATAGAAAGGAAAGCTTCCTGTTCGTATTCTGGATAAACTTTTTTTGCAAGGAATTTAAGATGAAGAAATGTTACAATTCCACCAGCAATGGCAGTTATTACAAATGGAACCCATAATCCTTTTAGATCTTCAAAATTTATTACGGCAATTCCACAAATTATCATTAAATCAAAAGCAAGGCCCGAAATTCTGCTTAAAAGATAATTATTCTGATACTGCATTTTCATTATATTTGTTTTACGGAATTTCGAAATAACAGTTCTGGTAATAACAGCAAAAAGTGAACCAAAAATAAAATTGAATCCCCAAAGCATAGGATTAAGAAGGCCAGCAACACCAGGTACAAATTCTGCTAAAAGCCATGTAATTAATTTAGTTACAAGGAATGTACTTACATAAACAGCAAGAATAAGTGCACATTGAATAGAAAGTCTGTCGATTGATTGAGAAACAGGTGCCTCCCCTTCATCCTGGAAAGAATCTACTGCAACAGAGCCTTTTATTTCATCATGGGAAACTCGTGTAAAATATCCTTTTTTCTGACCTACGTTTAAATAAATTACACCTGCAATACAAGCAACCAGGAAACCTGTAGCAGCAATAGCTACACCATAGGAATGTCCGCCTATAAAACCTAATTTTTCATATGTTGTACCAATATTATTTGCCTGACCAGGCCCCTGCCCGAACCCCATTGGCAAAAGAAGACCTGCAGCCTTGAAAAAATCTGGCATAACCGTATAAACAAGAGAAATTGAAATAATTAATCCTATAATACCCTGAATAACATAAGTACTTACTATTATTGCACCACTTTTTACAGCTATCCCTAGTTTAGAACCATCGCTTTCCTTTTTATTTACACGTAACGACAAAGCAATAAAACCTATGGCAATTGCATGATATGTAATCATTTCGAGAATACTGTCTTCAACTTTTATTAGGCCAGTATATTTCAACCCGAGCAAAAGAAACCCTGCCATTACAGCAGTAGGCATCAGTGATTTTTTTATAAAAGGTATTTTTAACCGCAATACATTGGAAAGAATTACTAATAACGCAATAATTCCAACTTGAAAAATTGGTGTCCACAATGCAAGATTTGCTGCTGAATAATCCATCTTAAACCTCTAATTCTTTAGATTTTTTCGTAAATTTTTCCATACAAAAATATATTTTCTTACATTTATTAATTCTTCTGAGTGCAATTCATAATGATTATTATCTGCATCTGAAAATACAAGTCCTTTTTTACCATACATTGCCATATCTGGTATTTTTTCTACAGGCAATTCAAGTTCTGTATTATCAGATTTGAAAACAAGTCCATTATGACTTAAAGATAAAGTTCCTTTTCCTAATGAACTGTCAGTGTGTTCTGAATTAAAAAGGAATAATTCCACATCTGTATCAGAAAAATAACAAGCCGTTGCAGAAGGGGATTTACTTAGCTGAACAAAATAATTTTCCTGCCAGCTGTCCCACTCTTCTGTAGTTTTAAAAGAAAAGGATTGTTTAATATTCTCGAAATAACCATATTCATTATAGATAGATAAAGGCCCGCAATTTCTACACGAAATTTTATTACCTTTAGTTTGTATTACATCTATCTGTTTACATTCCGGACACACGCAAAAAGCACTTTCCATTCCTTCGGCAAGTTTCTTTCCCTTAAATTTTATATGCTGTACCGCCTGCACTTCATAAGCATTTTCAGAAAGATCATTTCGAATTACAGTAGTAATCTGCTCTGGAGACATTAAAGACAACTCTTCTTTTGTGTATATTTTTTGTACACGTCCAGACATTTTACCTTTTCTTATTCCATAACCCCATCTTGGATTTGTAAAGTAGCCTCCAGAAATCTTATATGTAACAAGGTTTGCACCAGAAATTTTCACAAGTTTTCCAATTGCATCTGCTATTTCACCTGTTTTTCCATTAAAAGATCTGTCACCTTCAGGGAAAATACAAACATTCTTTTTTTCCCGAATATGTTTTAATACATTTAAAACCATTAATTTATCTGAAGCACCTTTTATTTTAGCAATTGGACAAAAACAGTAAAAAAGGATTTTAGAAATTAAACCTTTGCGGTAAACATGTTCACTGGCAACAAAATACATTTGATGGGAAAAACTCATACCTACTAAAGCAGGATCCAGATCACAGGTATGATTAGGCAGGACTATATAAGGTTCAGGTAGATTTTCTGCAGGTTCGCTTGTACATCTAAAAAAATGTAAAATTGGAGGCCCAAGAAAAATACGGGCCAAAGTCCAAATTTTTTTGTGTCGATTATATATTTTCTGACTATTTTCTTTTTCTGCCAATCGAGTCTCCTTATTTATTGTAATTTAGGATTGGAGAGGCTACAAGAAAAATTTTATGTAAAAACAGAATATTTAATTAAACAGATTTCGTATAACAGGAACAAGCATTACAAAAAGGATTTCAATAACTAAAGCTGGCAGAAAGTTTGCAGTTTTAATTTTTTTTAATCCAAGAAGATTTATACCAATCATTACAATAATTGCGCCACCTACAGCTGACAATTCTGTAATCAATACATCGGAAACATATGGCTGCAAAAAGATTGATAATAAAGTAAGCCCACCCTGATAAATAAGAATTGCAATAGCAGAAAATGCTGTTCCTATTCCCATTGCAGCTGCAAATCCTATGGCTATAAAACCGTCAAGAATAGACTTAGTAAAAATTGTTGTATAGTCATGATTCACACCGGCTTCGAAAGAACCTACAATTGCCATTGCTCCTACACAAAATAAAACAGATGCATTAAGAAAAGCGTAGGCAAAATTATTTTTACCATTATCTTCTGAATTTTTTTTCTTAGTTAGTTTTTCCAGTTTGTAACCAATTTTAAGAATTGCACCATCAATATCAAGCGCATAACCTATAATTGCCCCTATAATTAAAGAAAGAGCCATATATACAATACTGTTATACTTAAAGGCCATCTGAAAACCGATTATGCATGTAATAACGCCACAGGCAGTCTGAATCATATCTGTAAGTTCATCAGTAAACTTTTTTGCAAATAAAAGACCTATAACAGAACCAACAACAATAGCAAGACTATTAACAACTGCAGCAATCATAAAAACTCCTAAAAACAGCAGGCAAAAAAAAAGAGATTGCCAAACTGACAATCTCTTATGCGGAGGAGCCGACTTGAACGGCCACGACTAACGTCACAAGCACCTCAAGCTTGCGTGTCTACCAATTCCACCACCCCCGCGGAATGTTTCTATAATATATAGAAATCAGTAAAAAGTGTCAATAGAATGAATGGCGAAAAAAGAAAAAAAAGAAAAAAGATTTCTCGACTTCACTCGAAATGACAATTATGATATTCACTTACTAAAAACTGTTTAATCCTCCAACTTTCAACTGGAAGTGACTAAATTCCATACTAAAGCTAGCACGTCCCTGTGTAGCAGAACGTAAGTTAGTAGTAAAACCAAACATATTAGCCATTGGAGCTGTAGCATGAATAATTTCACCTGTAGTTTTTGAATCCTGACCCATAATGTTTCCACCACGCTGACTAAGCTGAGAAGAAGCTGGACCTACAAATTCTTTAGGACAAGCAATATCTACATTCATTACAGGTTCAAGAATTACAGGATTTGCAGCAGTACATGCTTTATCAAAAACCTGACTTGCACAAGCTTCAAATGCAAAAGTTGTAGAAGTAAGTTCATTATAATCAATCTTTGTAACTTTAATTCCTACATCTGTACATGGATAACCATATTTAATACCAGAATCAAGAGCAGACATAAAACCACTCTTAATTGCATCAATAATTTCTTCTGGAATTTCTGAAGTTTTACATTCAACAGAATAAGAGTTTCCACTACCCTGTTCACGCTGCTCCACTGTAATTGTAAGACCGGCAGTATTTTCTTTACCTGCAAGAACACGGCTGAATTCTTCGCTAGCTTCAGCAGACCCGCTAACAGATTCACGGTAAGTAACCTGAGGAGCACCAACCTGGCATTTTACGCCGAAATCATCACGCATACGAGTAACAAGTACATCAAGGTGAAGTTCACCCATACCGCTGATAATAAGCTGGCCTGTTTCGGCATCTTCATGAGATGTAAATGTCGGATCTTCACGGCTAAGAATTTCCAAAGTTTCATTCATCTTATCTTTTTCAGACATGCTTTCTGGTTCAAGAGCAACAGAAATAACTGGCTGAGGGAATTTTGGCTGTTCAAGAAGAACTGTAAAGGCTTCAGAACCGATTGTATCTCCAGTCTGAGCAAGTTTTAGACCAATAAATACAGCAATATCACCAGCCTGCAAATTATCAACTGGCTCTGATTTATCGGCATGCATACGTAAAATACGGTTTACACGTTCACGCTTCTTTTTATTAACATTGTAGATTTGAGTACCAGCCTGGATTTTTCCAGAATACATACGTACATAGCAGAGAGGTCCCATTTCACGGTCATACTGAATTTTGAAAACAAGACCAAGTGGCATTTTTGAAACATCGCATGGAACTTCAACAGGTTCTTCAACGTCCTTTTTAACTTTAAGACCTTTAGCAGCAGGTACATCTGTAGGACAAGGAAGATAATCTACAATTGCATCGATTAAAGGCTGAACTCCCTGATTGTGACGGGCACTACCCATAATAAATGGAACATAAGCACGACTGATTGTACCTTTGCGGATTGCAGCACGAAGCTGATCATCAGAAATATCACCACCTTCAAGGTAGATTTCCATTAATTCATCATCTGCACCTGCAACTGTATCTACCAGTTTCTCGCGCCATTCCTTAGCCTGATCAAGACGGCTGGCATCAATTTCCGACTCAGTAATTTTTTCCCCTTCGTCACCTTCGAATCGGAGTTCTTTCATTTTAAGAAGGTCAATTACACCTTCAAATTCAGGACCTTCACCAATTGGAATCTGGAGTGCTAGGGTTTCTACGCCAAACTTTTCTTTTACATCGGCCATAGAACCAAAGAAATCTGCACCAATACGGTCCATTTTATTCATAAATCCAAGACGAGGAACATTAAATTCGTCTGCCTGTTTCCAAACTGTTTCAGTCTGAGGCTGTACACCATCAACGGCACAAATAACTGCAACGGCTCCGTCCAAAACGCGAAGGGAACGTTCAACTTCGGCAGTAAAATCTACGTGACCTGGAGTATCGATAATATTAATCTGGTGATTACGCCAGAAAGTGGTAGTTGCGGCAGAACAGATTGTAATACCACGTTCCTGTTCCTGCTGCATCCAGTCCATTGTAGCCTGACCATCGTCAATTTCACCAATTTTATGGATTTTTCCAGTGTAGAAAAGAATACGTTCAGTTGTAGTTGTTTTTCCGGCATCAATATGAGCCATGATACCGATGTTGCGCATTTTGTCTAAAGCCATTGCAATGCTCCTGATTTATGAATGAAAAGTGAGATTTATTTTATCGGATTTTTGGGAATGTGAAAAGATATACAAAGAATGACAGTCAAGTAACGTTAGAGGACAGTCACCCAACGTTGGGTGACTGTCCTCTAACGTTACTTGACTGTCATTTTAGTATTAAAAAATAAATTATAAATCTGAAAGGCCTACCAATTCAAAACCGCCATCTAACAGCGCACAAATAAGTAAGTCTAGATAGTTATAAAGGTAATCTGAATCTTTGTACTGGGAATAACCAATTGTAACTGGAATAATACCACCACTTGTTTCTACCGCGCGGTCGAAGTATTTTTGAATCAATTCAAAAGGATTATTACCTGTTCCTTCAAGATTTTCTGCCTCTAAATCCAGATAGTTATAGCCAGCTTTCTTGCCAAAGTCCATAATCTTTTCATTTACTTTGTAGAATGGCGCATGCCAGTTTGGTAAAAGTTCACTGCCAGTACATGCATAAAATTCATCTTCATTTCTTGCAAGACCACGGCGAATAAAATCTTCGTCAATTACAAAATTATTTTCAGTTAAATCGGTCTGACTAAAGAACATGGAATTACAATTATAACCATTTCTAACAATCTGCTTTGTTTCCAAAGGATAGCGGCGAATAAATTCTCCATTCACAAAAAATTCGCCACGCACATTATATTTTTTCAAAACAGAAAGAACCTGCGATAATCCATCTGCATTATCATAAGCATCAAATACAAGAGAAACTCGTTTAATAATAACCTTCTTTTTTGCCGCAGCTTTATAAAGAGGATTTGTAACCGGCTTCTTACCTAATGTACGAATATAGATTGAATTTTCATAATTATAGTTTGACGAAGTTCCAAGGAAAACACGATAACTTCCATTCTGTGTAGAAGCAGTACGTTTTTCTGAATCTCCAATATTAATCCATGTATTTGTAGCAGGATTCAATTCATAGCTGTTTCCACTATTATTTTCTGCAATTACAGTATTTTCATCCATTGACCAGTACGCAGATGTAACAGAGGAAAGTGCAATTGTTTCAAGATTATCTGTAACAATATTCCACTTTCGAATACTTTTTTCGCCACCAATATACATATTCTGAGAATCTATCCATATAATATTTAAGATTCTTTCACCTGGCAGTTCACACAAACGAGTCCATTTTGTTAAATCATAAACATAAAGTGCAGCTCCGGCATAGAAAGCAACTTTTGTTCCATCTTGTGAAATAACAGGTTTTCCAGAATCTTCTACTTCCAGAACCTGAGTGGCATTAGCTGTAAGTCTGTAAACAGAAGCATGGACCTTGTTTTCATCATAAGGAAGTTTTTCAAGCCACAAGATTGGATTCCCAGATTTATCCCACATTAAGTTAGAATCAACAAGAGAAGCTGTTGAATCATTATAAGGACGAGAATAAATTATATCCATGTAATCAGAAGAATTAGCGTGTGAATTAAGATATGTAAACATTCTTTTATTCTGAATTACAACAACAGAACTTACATCATTATTTGTACTGAATTTATCAGTCTGGGCATTAAACTTAAATGGCAAACGGCCAACGACAGTTCCTTGTCCGATAATTCCGGCATAAAGACCTATTGTGTATAAGCCCTTTATATTAATTTTATATAGAAGAGAATCGTCAATGTAAGCTATGTATTTATTTTCAGCAAATTCAACAGAATTAATTGTACCCTTTCCAATCTTGCGATAAATTTCATCTGTTTCTACGCCACGTTCTACTGCTTCTGGATTAATAAAATATACAGTACCTTTATTTTCATAAAGCAATAAATTTCTTTCCTGCGACCATTTTACAGGAACAGATTCGTAACTCATCTGAATGTTTTCAGAAAGAACATATTCAAAATCGGAATTAACTTTTTTAAGAACAAGATCTGCACCCACAAAAGATTTCTGTTTTAAATAACACAGCCAACTTCCATCGTAACTTGCACTATATGTAACTAAAGGAAGTGGATTTTCTGGAATTTCTTTTACAGAAGAAGTACATATGAATTTATTTTTTGCAGCATAATATTTTGCAGTTCCATAAGAGTTTCGAACCTGCAAAACTTTTCCATCTTCCAAAAGTTCCATTTTTTCAGGATAAAACGAAAGCATTTTTGGAGCAGAATTTGAAGTTCCATTTTCAATTTTACAACTGAACAATGCGTTATATTTATTTATTCCAGTTGTTTCATTGCTTATTGAAAAAAGCAGTTCATTTTTACTGTTTAAATGAAGTGAACCAAAAGTTATTTTTGCAAAAGCACTATTTAATAGAATAAAAGATAATAAAACAAATAATACAGACTTCTTCATATCTGTATTATCGGCAAATTTTCCATTAAACGCAACTATCTTTTTTTATCTTGCCATTTCTGTGCTCAGAACAAGTACATTCAACTCTTTCTCCAGCGCATCAAGTTCAGCTTCCATTCTTTCAATCTGGCTCCGGCGCGCAGCCTTCTGTTTTTCCTGCAACTGATTCAAACGTAACTGCAATGAGTCTTCTTTTTCCTGCTCTACTCTGGAATAGCCACACCATGGGCAAAAATAAAATTTACTGTCGATTAATTTTCCGCAACTATCACAAATACACATTTTTTAATCACTCAACCCTATCTTTTCAATACAGACATTGGATCTATTAATTTTCCGTTTTTGTAAACTGTAAAATGTAAATGTGGACCTGTTGAATAACCTGTAGAACCAACAAGACCAATTCTTGTACCCTGACTAACCCATTGACCTTTTGTAGCTATAATTTTTGACATGTGGGCATACAAAGTCTGATATCCATTTCCGTGATCAATAATTACGTAATTTCCATAAACACGGTTTATACCAGCTGCAGACACCTTTCCACTCATTGAAGCAAGAATTGGTGTACCTGTAGGACATGCCATATCTGTTCCTGTATGGAAAGATTTAACATTTGCAATTGGGTCGATACGATTTCCATAAGGTGAAGACCAGCGGAATTTTGCCTGAATTGGCATCATAAATAAATCGCCCATTGCATTTTTAAGAGTTGCAGCATCTAATCCAACACCTGGAAGGAACAATTGTTGACCAGCAGAAAGAACTTCACTTTCTATATCGTTTACATCAAGCAATTCACCAATGCTGACTTTATTTTTAGTTGCAATTGAATCAAGAGAATCTCCTGCTTTTACTGTATAAACTACACCATCAATAGAAGGAATTCTCAATTTCTGACCTGCACATAACTGACGTACATTACCAATATCATTTACAGAAATTAAAGTTGAAATATTTCTAAGTCCAAATTTTTTAGCAATACCACTAATTGTATCGCCAGAACGAACTTTGTAAGTCTGATAAGAAACCGGCTGTTTGAAACTTTGAACAGAACTTGTTGAAGCATCTAAAAGATTTCCACTTTCATCATATTCGGCAATACCTTCCAAAGCAAAATTTGCCATAAGTTTATTCAAATTTTCTATATCAAGAGTAACACCTTCTTCCAAAGTTAAAGGTCCAGTATGACTTGATGCATAACTGTATACTTTTAATCCATAGAAACCTGCTACACTTAAAACGCAAGCTGCAATTACTGCAATTAGGAAAAATTTGATATTTGAAATAATAAATTTTCCAGTTGTTTCGCCAGCAATGCCAAGCCCACGTAAAATAACATGTAAAGAAATCCCCTGTTTTACTTTCTGAGCTTTAAAGCTTCTTAATTCTGGGGAAAATGAATTGTATATAAGTGGTGAAGAAACTGTTCTTGCAGAAACTCTTTCTTTTCGTTGATGTTTAATTACCGGTAAAGTTAAACCTCTGCTTCTAGGTTTATCCTGAACAAAACTTATTATTTCCATAAATAACCTATCGGCTGAAAAAAATAAGTTGTTTAGAAAATATTAAAGGTATTCTTTTAAAAAAGGAAATTGAGATATAAATTCAGCTGATGGAAAACCTTTTTTTAATTTTTCAAATACAGTTTTTTTATCTTCTTTTAATGCAGCTTTTGAATTTAATGCTATGGAAATAAAATCACTTTTACGATTGCCTAAAACAGGTTTGTTTAATAATTCAGAGATTTCTACAGGCTGCATACCAGGTGTACACAATCCTTCTGGATTTAATGTATAAGTTTTTGAATCGGAGCAGGCAGCAAGTCTTGCTTCGAACCACCAGGCAAACATTTTCATTCGGCTGTCTGTAATTACAGTTTTACCGTTAAAATCTTTTCCTGTTACGGCATTTGCACTAAACATAGCACCTGAAGTAAATTTATCGGGAGCAGAAAGTCTGTCTGAAATTGTATGGTAAGTTTGTTCTGCAGAGCTACCTTTTATATGTGTCTGTTTTCCAGGGAATGAAAAATCTAATCCTGCAACAAAAATCTGTTTAGCACCGCAATAATAGGCAAAATTCCAGGCAGAAGAAGCAACTGAACCACCTGTTCCCAAATCTCCCAAATCTAACTGCAATTCTTTTTCGAACCACTGCCCTACTGGAAATTGAGAACTGCACAAAAGTTTTTTTTCACAATTAAAACGGAAAACAGAAGGATAAGTCGAAACTTCGGTAATCAATATACTCTCTGGTGCAGAAAGACCTGCAATATGTTTGTAAGCCCAATATTGAGGATCTGTAAGTATTATAAAATCTGGCTGAACACCCTGCCGTAACAAAGCCCACAATGCAGTTTCCACACAAACAATTACTGTTCGTTCTTTTAGTTCATTAAGATAAGGCAACACTCTTTGTAAAGAAGGCCCTGCTCCCAAAATAAGAAATGGCATTACTTCATCTGCAGCATTTTTTAAACTGGAAATAGCACTGCAGTTTTCCAGATTTTGAAGATTTTTTACACTATTACGACACCAAAGTTTGCCGAATTTTTTTAGTGTTGCAGCATTTATTTCATTTTTCCGCTGGTTTCGTTTTACTATTGTTTTAACAGCGTCAAAGTATTCTTTACCGTGAACCTGAAAAGCTGGTATATCAAAATAGAATGCATCTGACACACCAGTGTTTCCAATATTTACTGTTTCGCTGTTTTCAATAAGTGGTAGTACAGATTCTACAGGGCAACCTACTGCAATTATAAGATTTTCATAAGCAAAAACCGGGGCCCAGTCCAGCAATGTAAGGGCTGCATAAAAATGTTTTACATCTGGTTCGATTAAAATTAGCTTCTGCTTATTTGCCTTTTTAACCCATTCTAAAACATGATAGCCAAGACCGAACCCATAAAATACAGTAGCAGATTTTTCCCATATTTCCAAAGAAGATACAGCACCGGCAGCTTCCCGTTCCGGGTTATACGCAGAATGAAGATGAAGTGTCATTTCATTAGCAGTTATTTGACCATTTTTTGCCTGCAAAATATCCCAAAAGCGTTGTGGGTCTGGAGGCATATTTCCAAGCATTAATGTTAACTGTGGAAATCTTTTTTGGAATGCAGAAAAATTATTATTCCAGATTGAGTTCAATTACCATATTCTCCGTTACTGGTGTACCTGGTTCTGGACTCTGGCTTGTAACCCATCCGCTTCCATTAATATTCAATTTAATATCTTTACGTTCCATAAGAGGAAGAAGTTCTTTTTTAGAAAGACCTGTAAAATCTGGAATCACATCGCCTACAATTACTTCCGAAGTTGCTTTAATAGAAATAATTCCACTATGTTCAAGAGATGCAGCACCGCCACGGCTCATACCCAAATGGTCAATAATTGTATCTGCAGCTTCACCAATTACAGGAGCAACAATACGTCCACCATAAGTTTCACCTTTAGCTTTTTCTACAACAATATAAAGAACAATCTGTGGATTATCGATTGGGAAAATACCCATACAGCTGGAAATAAAGTCTGTATCTGAATAGCCACCATGTTCCTTATCTGCCATTTGTGCAGTACCGGTTTTTACACCAATATCTACGTCGCGAAGGTTAGCTCTGGAACCTGTACCTGTTTTGGCAGTTGTTTCCATACAACTTAAAATATAATCTGCCGTATTTTTAGAGAAAACTCTGTCTTTATACTGTGGTTCGTGTTCGTAAGCAATTGTACCATCTTTGTTTGTAATCTTTTTTATAAAAGTAAGCTGAACTGGAACACCGCCATTACCAATTGCAGTTGCGGCTTCAACCATTTGCAATGCTGTAACCGAAATTTCCTGACCAATAGCAATTGTAGGTTTTGATCTGGCAGACCATAAGGAACTGTTTGTATCTTTTACAGCTCCTATAGATTCACCTGGCAATTCTACACCTGTGCGTTTTCCAAACCCCAGCATTCGTATTCTTGCTATAAAATCATCTTCCGAAATTCTGTCACTTATCTGCCCCAAAACATCATTACAAGAATAACGTAAACCATCTTTTGGAGTACAAGTTCCGTGATGTTCGAGACAGCGAATACGAACAGTTTCACCATTTGCTAAACGGCGTTCATACATTCCGTCACAAACAAACTTATCATTTGGCGAAATGCCATGCTGGTCATATACAATACCAACTGTAAAAATCTTGAAAACCGAACCAGGCTCGTAAGAATACATTGCCGGGCGGTCTAATTTTGCCATTGCA
Organism: Treponema sp.; assembly: GCA_045597485.1. Taxonomy (GTDB): domain Bacteria; phylum Spirochaetota; class Spirochaetia; order Treponematales; family Treponemataceae; genus Treponema_D. The sequence goes on along the minus strand of JAZLKI010000008.1, from coordinate 2,698 downwards.
GAAGATGAACCATATTCATTCAAATCGGCAGAAGGTAAACTGATATACGAAAGAATTTCACCAGTTCTACAATCAGCTGCAACAAGCATCATACTTTCTGCCTGAGTCTGACTTATAGATTTCTGGGCAATTTGTTCAAGTTTATACTGAAGATTTGCATCAATACTAAGAAATATATTCTGTCCTTGTGGCTGTACTTCTGCTGTTTCGTCAATTTCAGGAGCTAATATACTCTGCTGGGAAAATTCTATACCTGCAAGACCACGGCCATCATCACCCATATAGCCTACAAGCTGCGAAGCAAGTGAATGATTTGGATAGTTGCGGCCTGGAATCTTTTCGTAACTTACAAAATTATAATTTTTCTTATCTGTAAGTTCTTTTAAAACTTCATAATCGGTTTGAGTAACTTTCTTTTTAAGATAAACGAACGTACGCGAAGTATTCAAAATTGCTTCTACTTCTGCGGCACTCATACCAAGTGGAACAGAAATATCTTCTGCAAAAGTTTCGCGGGCTTTTGAATTATCCCGAAGATTTTTTACAGAAACACCAACATGGTAAAAATTAGTTTGAACTGCAAGAGGAAAGCCAGAACGGTCAACAATTGAACCACGCTCTACCTGGACTTTATTCTGAGAAATTGGAGTTACTGGCTGAACTGCAAGTTTTGCATAAGCATATAGAATAACAGCTACACATACGCCACAGCAAATAAAATAAAAAATTGTTCGCTTAATTTTAAAAAAATCGTTCAACTATATTTTTCCACCCTAAAAATAATATACTCCACTTTTTCAAAAATATCTATATAATAGGTATAGGAGTAATGAAATTATGAACTTACATATTGGATATCATGAATCTACATCAGAAGGTTTACTTGCACTTGGAATGGAAGCTCTCAGCGTAGGTGCCGACACTTTTGCATTTTTTACAAGAAACCCTCGTGGCGGGCAGGCAAAAGCCATTGATCCAGCAGATGCACAGGCTCTTAATGAATTTATGAAAGAACATAATTTTGCACCTCCTGTAGCTCACGCTCCTTACACAATGAATCCATGTTCTGCAAAACCAGATTTGCGCCAGTTTGCCCTGGAAATGATGATTGATGATTTTGTACGATTAGAATACACTCCCGGATGTTTTTACAATTTTCACCCTGGTTCACATACTGGTCAGGGCAGCGAAATTGGAATTGAACTTACAGCAACAATGATTGCAGATGTATTCAAAACTATTCTGGATCCAGCAGGCCCTACCGGTGGAAAATGCTCTACTATCCTTCTTATAGAAACTATGTCGGGCAAAGGTTCCGAAATTGGCTGCACTTTTGAAGAAGTACGCAAAATAATCGACCTGGCAGAAGAAAAATTTGGCGCAAGTCTGGAAGGTCGTCTTGGAGTTTGTATGGATACCTGCCATATCTGGGACGGCGGCTATGATATTGTAAAAGATTTAGATGGAGTTATTGCAAAGTTTGATTCTATAGTGGGACTTAAAAGATTAAAAGCAATGCATATTAATGACAGCAAAAATGAATTTAATTCTCACAAAGACCGTCATGAACTTATAGGAAAAGGTTTTATAGGATTCGAAGCACTTCACGCAGTAACAAAACACCCTGCATTAAAAAACCTTCCTTTCATATTGGAAACTCCAAATGATAAGGAAGGTTATAAAGCAGAAATTGAAATGCTAAGAAAATAGTTTTTTTAGTTAGCAGAACCTACTAAACACATCCATTCAGCTTCAGCACAAAGTGTTTCGCCTACGTAGATTTTACCAGCCTGTTTAATCATTTTTGGGCTGTTGCGCAAGAATTCAATTTCCATACGGCATTTGTCGCCAGGGCGAACCTGATTACGGAACTTAACTTTGTCCAAAGTTGCAAAGAAGAACAATCCGTCAGCAGGAACAATGTTCAAGTAACGCAATGCAGCACCACCAGCCTGAGCCATAGTTTCACAAAGAATTACTCCAGGAACTACAGGATATTCAGGAAAGTGACCTTTAAAAAAGAATTCATTTTCTGTAAAAGTATGTTCACAAACGCAACCTTTTTCATCAGCAGAAATAATTTCATCTACAAACAAAAATGGTTCACGATGTGGTAATAAAGATTTAATATCTGTTGTTAAACTCATATTTATACTCCAGTTAAAAAAATTGATTATACTTATAAAATAGATATTAAATCTATTTTACCTTTTTCAAAATGATAGCACCATTATGACCACCAAAACCGAATGTTGCAGACATTGCAGCTTCAACTGGTTCATTCAAACCTACATTTGGAACATAGTTCAAATCACATCCGCCTTCAACGTCAACTTCGTCCAAGTTCTTTGTACAAGGGATGTAGCTGTCCTGAATTGCTTTAACACAAACCATAGCTTCAATAGCACCTGTAGCACCAAGACAGTGACCGTGCATAGATTTTGTAGAAGAAATCTTAAGTTTGCGAGCGTTTTCTTCACCAAATGCAATTTTGAGCATCTGTGTTTCAGCAGAGTCGTTTTTGTGTGTAGAAGTTCCGTGTGCATTGTAGTATGTAATTTCTGAAGGATCCATTCCTGCATCTTTCAAAGCACGAGTCATACATTTAGAACCTGTAATTCCATCAGGATTTGGAGCTGTTAAGTGGTAACCATCACAAGAAGCACCGTAACCAGCAACTTCAGCATAAATCTTAGCA
>JAZLKI010000007.1:0-38954 GCA_045597485.1 Treponema sp. | reverse complement strand
CAGTGAAGCTTTACAGGTTGCAGCCCTTTTACACGACATCAGTTATGGTTTAGATTTTGATATTTCTAAAAGCAAATACTACAATGAACCTTGCCCAGAACTAGAAGGCTTTTCCCATGATGATTTAGTTATGCATCACGGTTATATTTCTGCCCTTCATTCAATGGCCTTTGTAGAAAGTCTTGGTTTTGACGAATATACAAAAAATCAGATTCTTTATGCTGTGGGAACTCATATTAAATATCCAGAAAACTCAAAGCTCATTGGGCAAGAAACACTTTTTACAAAAACTCTTTGCAACTGTGATGAGCTTGACCATGTAAGCAGTTTTCGACTTTACGAAGATCTTATTAAGTTTAATTTTACAAATCAAAATCAGGAAGCTCGGCAGCAATGGATATGGAATACAAAAGGATACACCCAGCATTTAATGGATCATCTTTACCTGGATATGAAGACCGAAACTGCAAAAAAAATCTTCAAAGAAAATTGCGATTTTAGATTTTCCGTTCTTGATAATCTGCAGGCCCTTATTGATTGTTCAAATCCTGATTCTCTATAATCTTTTTAAGATTGATTAATCGTCGTAGTTATCGTAAATACTCATCTTTTTTCGTTCGCTGCGTTTTTCCTTTCCACCTTTAGATTTGCCAGCCTTACTCTTCCCACCGCCAACGTCCCCTGAAGTAATGAGAACAATGGACTTCTCCGACTTCTGGCGCCGTTGCTTAGCTTCCAAGGCAAGTTCACTTTCCCCCTCTTCCTTTTTAAACAAACACTCGTTCACAGAATTAACATGCACTGAATAATAAATACTTTCTTCAGCTAAAACCTCTACCGCCGCCAACATATCTGCCAAACTCAAACCGGCCTTTTTCTTACCTTCCAGTTTTATATTTTCCCTTACCTTTTTTGCAAGCACCGCTTCAGTAAAAGTAGCCTTCTCAGACATTTGTTTTATAACTTTATAAATTTCTTCTTGAATAGGATTAAGACTCATAATATTGGCATTATACAAAAATAACACATAATCGTCAGTCAACTAACGTTAGAGGACAGTCGCCGAACGTTAGGGGACAGTCAACTAACGTCAGGTGACAGTCAATCAACGTTCGGCGACTGTCCTTTGACGTTAGTTGACTGTCATCCAATGTTCACTGACTGTCACTCCCGTGAAAAAAAAATTTCACTTTTTTCTTGACATATATATCGGACTTCGATATAGTATATATAGAACCTCGATATATCGTATTACAATAGATTGCACCTCGAGAGAGATATGCACAGGAGAGTTAATGAATAAACAAATTGAAAAAATCTACGTTCCAATGACAGAAACTGGATTTTACATCCTTTTCTGCCTGCAGATTCCACAGCACGGTTACGGCATTACACAGAAAGTTAAAGAAATGACAGAAGGTGAAATCATAATTAGTGCCGGAACAATGTACGGAACACTTACAAAAATGGCAAAAGACGGTCTAATTTCGTTCTATTCTGAAGAAGAAAAACGCAAATTATATCAAATTACAGATCTTGGTCGCGAAGTTCTTGATTTAGAAATAAATAGAATTGCACGACTTTACAAAAATTCACAAATCAAATTTTAGGAGAAACAAATGAAAAAGACTTTTTTTAGATTTTATACAATTTCAGACTGGATGGAAGAAGAAGCATGGCTACGTGAACAGAGCAAAAAAGGATTAAAACTTTGTAAACTTAATCCTCCAATCAAATACACTTTTGAAGAAACTGAACCAGAAGATGTTATTTATAAGCTTGAATACAAAAATGTTAAGGCAGAATTCGATTGTAACCAGATGTATAAAGATTATGGATGGGAATATTGCGGTTCTTGTTTCGGTTGGAATTATTACCGCAAACCTGCAGCACAAGTTAGTTCAGATGCTGATGGTGAACTTTTCTCTGATAAAGAATCAAAATTCGGTATGCTGGAACTCATTATTAGAACCAGATTATTGCCATTGGTAACTATTTTCTGTTGTTGTCTTATTCCTAGTTTAAGAAATGTTTTAAGAATTGGAAATAAAACTGTAATTGATTTTATTATTGCTGGACTACTTACAGTTCTTTTCTTCGTTTACATTTACCTTTTTGTTCACTGCGGTACAAAACTTAGAAGAATGAAGAAAGAATTAAAAGATTCTCTTTAATTTTAATACCAAATTGACAGTCAATAAACGTTAGAGGACAGTCACCGAACGTTCGGTGACTGTCCTCTAACGTTTATTGACTGTCATCCGCGTGTCATCCGCATGCGTATTTTTATATTTATTTACACTTCCGGTGTATATTTTCCGCTAAGCGCCAACATAGCGAACATATACAAACAGTTATCGTAGTAGCGGCGTTCACCACTACGCAACGGAGTTTCCCAGAAGCGGCGAACTATTTTTTCTGCAGCCTCTTTTGCTGCTGGCGAACAAGCCAAAGTTGTTTGCGCCAATCCTGCCAAAAGTGCAATTGGGTGCAAAGCTTTTTCATCTTCACCTTTAGCATCTTTAATTACAGTTCCGTCAATCTTATATTTCTTAAAATCTTCTGTTGGAATATCTGCAAAAAATCTAACCAAATTGTCTGCAATCTTTGATAATTCCTTATTTTCGCCGTGCCAAAGTACATCCAGACCAATATTTGCACCAGTTCGGTAAGCATCACTATAAAAATCGCCATGATTCTCTGGAGGTCCATAAGGATTTGGAGTTCCGTCATAATTTGCATATTCAGGGTTCATTCCAGTATTTGGATCACAAGCTTTTACCAAGAATTTTCGGCTTGCTTCTTCTGCACGTTTCCAGAATGGTCTATCTGCTTCATCAGCCCACATTGCAAAGTAATGGTAAAAATGCATTAAATGATATGATGGATCGCTAAACTTGCAGCCTGGAACAAAAGCAATCAATGCCTCATCTTTTTTCCACATTGGAACAGGGTGATGAATTACAGTTCTTAAAATCTGCTTAGCCCATTTTGTGTAATTGTAAATGCCTTCCCCATCTCCCCATTTTTTACCAGCAAGGAAAAGAGCCATTGCATAAAATTCTTCACCATCAGGCGCTGGACCAAATGCATTTTTCTTTCCATCTGGAGCAACAGACCAGGCAAAGTATCCTTTAAGGAAACCTTCATCCATGTACATAAATTCCATAGAAAATTTCCACATACGGTCAAAAATATCTTTACGGTCCATCATTACGGCCATCAACATTCCGTAAGACATACCTTCAGTTCTGGCATCACAGTTTCCTGTATCCATAAAATATCCGGTATCTTTTAAACCTTCAAAATAAAAACGTTCATTTCCTTCAATAATTGCGTAATATGTATCATTTACACGATTTTCAATATCTTCTGCTGAATATCCATAATCTAAAAATGTATTTTTCATTTTACCTCCAGATTTTACCAAATTGTTATACCAAAGATTTTTTCATCCATCTGCGTCCTTTCCAACGGAAGAACATTACAATTCCACGTGTTGTTTCATCTGTACCAATTCCAAGCCAACAGCCAATAATGCCCATTCCAAAATGAACACCAAGTAACCAGCTTAAAAGTACCTGAATTCCCCACATAGAGAACAATCCATATCCGACTGGGAATTTTACATCACCGGCACCTTTCAGGGCACCAACGTAAACTAAGTTCAAAGAACGTCCAAATTCCAAATAAATTGAGAAAATCAACAGACGTTTTGTAAGGGCCAGAACTTCTGGTTCAGTTGTAAAGAAGCCTACAATTGGACCCTTAATAAGATTTACAATTAAAATCAAAATCATTGAACAGGAAGTTGCCACAAGTGAATATTTAAATACCTTTTTGCGTGCAGTTTCTTTCTCGCCCGCTCCAACGTAATATCCAACTTTAATCTGAACAGCGGCTCCAGTGGCAGATGCAATTGCAAATACAAAGCGCACAATTGTCTGAGTATAAACCTGAGACTGCATAGCGTAAGTTCCCATTCCAGTAATCATTGCCATAATTACAATCTGTGCAATGTTGTAAGAAAGATTTTCGCCCGCTGTTGGAATACCAATTGAAAGTACCTTTTTGTAAACTTCTTTTGGAACTTTTGGTGAATTAAACAATCTGAACTGAATGTCCTGACGGTGTTTAATCATAAAGTACATAATTATACTTCCAACGAATGTTGAGAACACCGAAGCTCCAGCAACACCGGCAGCACCCGTAGCAGGAATTCCAAGGAAAGGAATACCATAAATTGCCACAACGTTACCAATTACATTCAAAATATTTACAATAATTGTGATAAGTAAAGTCTGCTTTGTATATCCATAAGTTTGGAGTATTCGTGTCTGGAACATGCTGATTGAAACAATTGGAACACCAATGCCACCATAAATTATAAAATAGTCATAAGCCGACTTTCTAACTTCTTCTTCCAGAGTATAACAGCCAAGTAAAGGTTTTGTAATCGAAATTAAAGCAACCATAAAAACCAATGCACAGATTATTGTCATTTTAAATCCGCCTTTGGCAATGTGGTTTAATTCATCATCACTTTTTTGAGCGCCAATATACTGTGCAAGTACAATTCCAGATCCAATGCAAATTACATTGAACAATACCTGAATAAAAAATACCCACTGTGAAACAAGTCCTACTCCTGCTACTGCATTTCCGGAATAAGAACTAAGCATAAATGTATCAACTGATGAAACTAATGTTCTAAAAAAGTTTTCTGCTACAATTGGAAGGGCCAGCTGCATCATTGTCTGGGAACCGCGGCTGACTTTTTTGATTTCTCTACTCATTTTATCCTCAATCTCTATTATAGTGATAATGATATTACAGGTACATAAATAGAATGAAAAATAGTTAATCTTGTATGTTTCCCTATTTTTCTTCATAATGCAGCTATGAAAAACATAAGTCAAAAACGAACAGATTACATCTCTTGGGATGAATATTTTATGGGTGTAGCTCATCTTGCAAGCTTCCGTTCTAAGGATCCAAATTCGCAAGTTGGTGCATGTATTGTTGATGAAAATAATAAAATCCTTTCTATGGGTTACAACGGTTTTCCTCGTGGTTGTTCAGACGATGTTTTTCCTTGGGCTCGTGAAGGTGAAACATTAGATACAAAATACGCTTACGTTACTCACAGTGAATTAAATGCCATCCTTAATTATCGCGGTGGTTCTTTAGAAAACTGCAAAATTTTTGTTACTTTGTTCCCTTGTAACGAATGTGCAAAAGCAATTATTCAATCTGGTATTAAAACTGTTGTTTATGCTGAAAACAAATATGATGGGTCACCTTCTGTTGAAGCATCAAAAAGATTAATGAATGCTGCTGGTGTTCGTTATTATCAGTATCAGCCAACAGGAAAAAAACTTGAAATTAACTTGTAGTTTAAAAAAGTATTTACCAATCTTCTTAATTATATTTTTACTCTGGGGATGTAAAACCACTAGTGGTGTTTCACGCAAAAAATTTACCCCAGAAGAACCTTTTATAATTGAAGAAGATTTGAATTTTCACACAATCGACGAACCTTATAAATATCTTTTTTTACGTCTCTACAATCCAGAATATTCAAATCCTTTGTACTATGCAAATCTTCTTAAAAATCTTATTGCTGCAACAGAAACTACAGGATTCACAGCCAGCCATGCCGCCATTGGATTTTCTCTCGAAGATAATTTTTACGGCCTTACTTCTTCCGGTGAAAACGGCGTAAAACCAGAATCTTGTCTTAATGTTTCTGACAATGCTTATATGAAAAACTGTAATCCCGATAAATCTGCCCAACTTACTATGGCTATTAAAGTTCGGGAATCTGAATATAATGAAATACAAAAATTCGTTTTGGAATCTTTAGACAATCCTAATCTTAAATATGATCTTTCCATCAATTTTCCAATTGCTACCATTTCAATTAAACGAAAATTTTTCTCGACAAAAAATGGTAAAAAGTTTGGTAATTTTAAATATCCAAAAACAGATATTACTGTAGAAAATGACCCGGAAGAAAAATTTGTTTGCTGTACTTTTATAGCTTACTGTCTTGTTAAATACATTCCAGAATATAGAGAATGGTTTGAAGAGCACCAGATAGATTACCATATGCTCACTGTCACAGATTTAATTTACCTTCCAAATGCAGTTAAACTTTTTGATTCTACCTGGAGCGATTACAATAACGCTGCAGAAACATTTGTCCAGAAAAACCCTGAATTTCTTCCTTATTTGAATAAATAGTTTGTTTGTGTTAACATAAGCCAACTTTAATTTTATTTAATTAATTTAAGGATTATAAAAATGGTTATCGATTTTCACGCCCACATTTATCCCGAAAAAATTGCAAAAAAAGCTACACAGTCTATTTCAGATTTTTATGATGCAAAAATGGCTTACTGGGGAAGCACAGAAGAACTTCTTGCCAGTGGAAGTAAAATTGGCGTAGAAAAATATATTGTTCACTCAACAGCAACAAAAGCTGCCCAAGTTGAATCAATAAATAATTTTATTATTGATGAATGCAATAAGCACCCAGAATTTGTAGGATTTGGTACAATCCACCCTGAATACGAAAATTTTGTTGAAGAATTTAAAAGAATTAAAGCAGCAGGATTAAAAGGCATTAAACTTCACCCAGATTTCCAGAAATTTCAGATTGATACACCACAAATGGATCCTATTTACGACGAACTTGCCAAAATCAAAATGCCTATTCTTGTACATGCCGGTGACTGTCGTTATGACTTTTCTGGACCAAAACGTATTTTAAACGTCCACAAAAAACACCCAGATTTAATTATTATTGCTGCTCATTTTGGTGGCTATACTGAATGGGAAGATTCTATGAATTATCTTGTAGGTACAAATGTTTATTTTGATACTTCAAGTACATTCTGGAAACTTCCAATGGATAAAGCTAACGAAATGATTAAGAAACATGGATACGAAAAATTCTTATTTGGTTCAGATTATCCAATGTGGGATCATTCAGAAGAACTAGAAAGATTTAATAAACTGGACTTAACTCCGGAACAAAAAGAAGCTGTTTTATATGGAAATGCACAGAAGCTTCTTGCAAGCATCGAATAATTTTAAAGTTTCTTTTTTAATACTTATCTGTTAAAATCGATTTTATCTATTGTATAAAAAGAGGGATTATTTATGGCTATGAGACTAGTAACTCGTTCAGATTTTGATGGATTGGCTTGTGGTGCCTTGTTGCTTGAAGCTGGCATTATTGATCACTGGAAATTTGCTCATCCAAAAGATTTACAAGATGGACTTATCCCTATTGATGAAAACGACTGTCTTGCAAACGTACCTTTCGTTCCAGGATGTGGACTTTGGTTTGACCACCACTCAAGTGAAATGGAACGCAACCAACTTGAAGGAAAATACAAAGGTGAAAGCCGTATTACACCTTCTTGTGCAAGAATTATTTACGAATACTACGGCGGAAAAGAAAAGTTCCCTAACTTCGACGACATCATGGTTGCCGTTGATAAAGTAGACTCTGGTAATCTTACAATTGATGAAATTCAGAATCCTACTGGCTGGATTTTAGTAGGTTTCTTAATGGACCCACGTACTGGTCTTGGCCGCTGGCGTGAATTTACAGTTCCTAACTATGCATTGATGGAAAAACTTATGGTTGCTTGCCGCGACAAGTCTACAGATGAAATTCTTGCAATGCCAGATGTAAAAGAACGTATTGAAGTTTATAACGAACAGACTGCTAAATTCAAAGAAATGGTAAAAGAACACACTGTTGTTGATGGTAACCTTATCATTACAGACTTACGTGGTGTTGATCCAATTTATACTGGTAACCGTTTCATGATTTACAGTATGTATCCTGAACAGAATATTTCTGCATGGATTGTAAGTGGCCGTGGTGGACAGGGATGTTCTGCAGCTGTTGGTTACAGTATTCTTAATAAAACAAGTAAAGTTAATGTTGGAAGTTTAATGCTTAAGTATGGTGGCGGTGGTCACGAAAAAGTTGGAACATGTCAGTTCACAAATGAAAATATGGAATCTGACCTTCCAAAAATGCTTAGCGAACTTAAAGCATTGGCAAATAATAAATAAAAAAAATATCAACTTAGTGAAATTTTCATGAAAAAAAATGTTTTCTTCGAAGGCCTTCGTGATGGTTTTCCAATTGGGTTAGGCTACTTTGCTGTAGCTTTTTCCCTTGGAATTGTTGCCAAAAACGCAGGCCTTACTCCTATCCAGGGGTTCATTTCTAGTTTTCTTTGTGTTGCATCTGCTGGTGAATATGCACTTTTTACATCAATTCAGGCAGCTGCTTCTTGTCTTGAAATTGCAATAATTACACTTGTAGTTAATGCCCGCTACCTTTTAATGAGTTGTGCTTTGTCTCAAAAGTTTGATTCTAAAACACCATTGATTCATCGTTTCCTGGTTGGTTTTGGAGTTACTGATGAAATCTTTGGAATAACAATTGCACGTTCTGGTTGCATTAATCCAATCTACAATTATGGTGCACTTTTAGTAGCAGTTCCGCTCTGGAGCATCGGTACAAGCCTTGGAATCATTGCGGGTAACTTCTTACCTGTCCGAGTGGTTTCGGCGCTGTCTGTGGCCCTCTATGGCATGTTTCTGGCCATAATTGTACCGCCTGCTAAAAAGAACAAAGTTATACTTATTTCTGTAATTATCAGTTTTATTGCCAGCTATATTTGTTCAGTTGCACCAGTTATTAAAGATATTTCCGGTGGAACAAGAACTATTATTTTGACAGTTCTAATCTCTTCTGTATGTGCAATTATTAAACCTGTGGAGGCTGAATAATGGTTTATGCTCAAATTTTAACAGCCTTTTTTGTTTCATATTTGATTCGCGTACTGCCCCTTACATTGATTCGCAAACCTATCAAAAACAAATTTATTAAATCTTTTTTGTATTATGTACCTTATGTGACTTTGGCAGTAATGACTTTCCCTGCAATAATTGAAGCTACACAGTCTCCAATTGCAGGAGCTATTGCGCTTATAATTGGAATCATTATTTCATACATTGGACTTGGACTTTTCCCTGTTGCCTGTGTATGTTGTGCAGTTGTTTTTATTGCTGAATTTTTCCTGGTATAAATTATGTTTGATTATTTATTTTTTGATTTAGACGGAACTCTTACAGATCCAGCCCTTGGAATTACTAATTCTTTTATTCATGCTTTTAAATGTTTTGGAATGGAAATTCCAAGTTACGAAACTTTATGTTCATATATCGGGCCTCCATTGCCAGATACCTTCAGAACTTTTTTTGGCTCAGATGAAGAAAAAGTTATGGAAGGTGTAAAACTGTATCGCCAGCACTATGCTGAAAAAGGTCTCTTTGAAAACGAAGTTTATCCTGGCATTGCCGAGCTTTGTGCAAAATTAAAAGCAGCAGGAAAACACCTTACAGTTGCCACATCAAAACCAGAACATTTTGCCGTTCAGATTATGGACCATTTTAATCTTTCACAATATTTCGATTTTATTTGTGGAAGCAATATGGACGAATCTCGAAGTGAAAAAGCTCAGGTTATAGAATACGCAATTAAGTGCAATAACATAAAAGATAAGTCAAAAATCTTAATGATTGGTGACCGTAAGCATGACATTATTGGTGCCAAGAAAAACGGTATAAAAAGCTGTGGTATTCTTTTTGGATATGGGGATAGAGAAGAACACGTAGCAGCAGGTGCAGACTTCATAGCAGAAACCGTTGAAGATATTCTTAAGTTCATTTAAGTTATTTTGTTGTTTCTATATATAGAAACAACAGTTTTCTTTTTTGGGTGGGAAAAATGAGCAGTATAAAAACAGGTTCTTCTAATATCATAATGAGTGATTATCCAGACTTGGATGTTATTCGCGTGGATGATACTTACTATATGGTAAGTACAACTATGCATTTTATGCCAGGATGTGTAATCCTTAAATCTCATAATCTTTTGGATTGGGAATTTTGTTCTTACGTTTACGACGAACTTGATGCAACAGAAGGAGAAACCCTTAAGGACAATAAAGGTGTTTATGGCCGTGGAATGTGGGCTGCTTCTTTACGCTACAACAAGGGAAAATTTTACGTTAGTTTTGTAGCAAACGATACTCACAAATCTTATCTTTATACTTCAGAAAATATTCAGGGGCCTTGGAAAAAAGATATTATGGAAGGCTTCTACCATGACATGTCTCTTCTCTTCGATGAAGATGGTCGCAACTATGTTGTTTTTGGTAACACTGACATTTACCTTACAGAACTGGACGAAACTCTTCTAAAACCTAAAGCTGGTGGCATTAACAAAAAAATTATTGAAGATGACCGAAGTAAAATTGGTCTGGGATATGAAGGTTCGCACTTTTATAAGATAAACGGTAAATATTACATTTTTATGATTCATATGCCAAAAGGTCAAATGCGAACTGAAGGTTGCTACGTTGCTGAAAATATTGATGGACCTTACACTGGATGCGACGTATTGTGTTCAGATGTAGGAGGCTGGAATAGTGGTGCTGCACAGGGGGGAATTGTTAGTTCGCCAGATGGGAAGTGGTATGCAATTTTGTTCCAGGACCACGGCGCTTTAGGCCGAATTCCAATTCTTGTTCCTGTATCATTTGAAAATGATTTTCCAATTTTTGGAATTGATGGGAAAGTTCCTTCCAAAGTAACTGTTTCAGATTTACGTCCAGATTACAAATATAAACCTTTATGGAGTAATAATTTTACAGATTCATGCTGGCAATGGAATCATATACCAGATAAACGATTAACAACAGTAACTCATAATTCTTTAATAATTCAGACAGATAAAATTGTAAAAAATATTACACAGGCAGCAAATACTTTTACACAACGTACTTATACAGAAGATTGTGAAGGTTCTGTAACAATTGATGCAAAAGAACTAAAAGATGGTGATATTGCCGGTTTATGTGCACTTGAAGGGGAATACGGTTTTATTGGAATTACAAAAGAAGATGGAAAATATTATTTAGTTACAGCTGAACATGAAATTCCATACACTCCATGGACTATGGGTGTATATGATGATTCTGAACCAGATATTCTTACCAAACAGGAAATAAAAAATAACACTGCTATATTAAAATTAAAATTTACCTTACATAAAGAAAATCAGCAGGTACAATTAATGTATAAAAATAATTCTTCAGAAGATTTTATACAGATTGGAGACCCTGTAAAACTCCGATATACACTTGATCAATTTGTTGGTGTTCGCTTTGCACTATTTATTTATTCGACAAAAACAAGTGGTGGAAAAGCTCTTTTTTCTGATTTCATTTATTCAATTCTGTAGAAATACGTGTTTTTCTTTTTTATGATTTAATCTACTTAAAATTTCTTCTAAATCTAAATTTGTAATTTACCGATTAATAAATATATTCTTTTTAATTTATATTGGAGAAATTCATGAGCAAATACCTTGAAAGAGCTGAAAAAATTCGTGCAATTGTTGAACCTCATCACAATTGCTGCCAGTCAGTATTAATGACATTTTCACCTGAATTAAATATTACAGATGAAGCTGCATTCCAGATTGGATTCAATTTTGGCGGTGGAATGAAATGCGGAAGCACTTGCGGTGCTGTTATTGGTGCTTTAATGGCACTTGGTATGATGGATATTAATGATCCTTCTGTTCCAAGCACAATAATCAAAGAATTTAAAGAAAGACACCAGGGCTGCCTTAATTGTGTCGATTTATTAAAAATCAACAAAGAAACTGGAACCGAAAAGAAAGTTCACTGCGACGGACTTGTTTATGAAATGGTAAAAGTCGTAGAAAAATATATGAACAATAAATAAATTAATATACGAACGTTTATTAGTTATTTTTTTAAACTAACAAACGTTCGTTGTATTATCTTTATGTTTCACATGAAACATCTTGAAGAATTTTTTTTTAGAAATATTTCACGTGAAACAATTTTTTACATCTAATTCCTTTTTTTTATATTTCATTCAATGTTTCACATGAAACAATTATAAATCTTTTGTGAAAATCTAAACTTAAATCCTTTTATATCACCTTACCTATTCATTCGAAATTTTATTTATAAATTTTCAAGCTTATGTTTCACATGAAACATTATTTCTCATTTCATACTTGCTTTTACTAACCAGTATTTTTTTCTGTTTCACGTGAAACCAGTTTGATTATTGAAACATCTATGTTTCACGTGGAACATAGAAAAACCTTCAAGGATAAAAAAAAGTTATCCTCACAACCCACAAACTTATCCACAAAAAATGTGGATAACTTGTTGATAATGTGGATAACTTTTCAGCTAAAGAAATATCATGTTCCACGTGAAACATGTCTGTTAAAAACAAAAGCGCCAGTCATTAATTTGACTGACGCCTGCCTGATGTTTATTATCACCCTTGAACTAAATTTTTTATAATCAGTTCTTACCCTATCTTCATTATTATTGATAAAAGATTTTTTGTCAATTACAAATTAGGATATTTTTAACTAACAAACGTTAGTTAATTTTTATTCATCATCTTTGTCCTGAACTTTATCAATTCCAACAAGATAGTCTGGTTCTTTGATGTTTACAATTCTAACACCAGAAGCACCCTGTCCCTGTTCTTTAATTTCAGATGCTTTGAAGCGCAATGTTTTGCCCTGACTAGTCATACATACAACTTCGTCATTTTCTTTAACATTCATTGCTCCAATAATTTCACCCTTACCATCAGTGTTACCAAAGATTCGCTGTCCTCCAGTTCCTCTTCCGTGTACAGAGAAGAAGTCAAACTTAATTCTCTTACCTACACCTTTTTCTGTCATAAGGATAATATTTGCATCTTCTTCAACTTTTACAGCTGATGCAATTTCATCACCTTCAGAAAGTTTCATACCCTTAATACCGCAGCTTGCACGTCCCATTGTACGTACAGAGTCTTCTTTTATGCGCAAAGCCTTACCACGGCGAGTAACAAGCATAACTTCTGAATTACCATTTGTTTGTATAGCACTAATCAGCTTATCGCCATCGTTCAATTTAATACCAATAATACCTTTAGTTTTAGCATTCTGGAATTCAGAAGAACGAACCTTCTTTACAACACCATTAGCAGTTGTCATGAACAAGTACTGGTCATCAGAGAATTCTTTAAGTGAAACAATTGTTGTAATTTCTTCATCTGCAGAAACCTGCAAGAGACCCTTAATGTTTGCACCACGGCTTGTTTTTTCTGATTCTGGAATTTCATGAATCTTAATCCAGTAAGCACGTCCAATATTTGTAATGAACAATAAGTGCTCTTTTGTAGATCCAATGAACAGCTGATTAATATAATCGTTTTCAAGGAGTGATGTAGAATTGCTTCCTGTTCCTCCCCTACTCTGCTTTTTATATTTATCAACAGAAACACGTTTGATATAACCAAGACGAGAAATCATAACTACCATGTCTTCATCTTTAATCATATCTTCTACATTGATCTGTTCAACTTCATCGTAAACAATGTCTGTACGACGATCATCACCATATTTTTCTGCAAGTTCATTTGTATCATTTTTAATAACCTGCATAATTTTTTCTGGATGAGCAAGAAGATCTTCAAGGTAATCTATCCAAGCCTGGAGTTCCTTAATCTCTTTCTGCAAATCTTCAATCTGCAAATGAGTAAGGCGTTTAAGCTGCATATCTACAACTGCCTGTGCCTGTTCATCATCAAAACCAAAACGTTTTTCCAATGCAAGCTTAGCAGCATCTGTATTAGCACTTTCCTTGATAATTTTAATTACTTCATCAATATTGTTGATTGCTGTAATTAAAGCTTCCAAAATGTGCATACGATGTTTAGCAGCTTTCAAATCGTAGATTGAGCGACGAGTAATAACTTCGAAACGGTGGTCTACGAAATGTTTAATTAACTGTTTAAGTGTAAGAACTTCTGGTTTAAGATATTCAGATTTTAACTGAAGGTAATTTGGCTCATCGTAACGTAAAGTTCCGTCATCTTTTTCCTGTGGAACAAGAGCAAGATTAATTACGCCAAAGTTAGACTGAAGTTCTGTTTTAGCAAAAAGTTGATTAAGAACAATCTTTGTAATTGCACCTTTTTTAAGATCAACTACAAGACGCATACCTGAACGGTCAGAAGATTCATCGTTGGCATTTGTAATACCTTCAATCTGCTTATCGCGAACAAGTTCCTTAATTTTGCGGATAATGTTAGTTGTATTTACCCCGTATGGAACTTCTGTAAATACGATAGATTCACGTCCTTTTTTATCTGTTTCAATTGTAAATTTAGAACGGATAACAATTTTACCACGTCCTGTTGTATAAGCCTTTTTAATTCCAGCAGTACCGTAAATAATACCACCAGTTGGGAAGTCTGGACCTTTAATATATTTCATCAATCCTTCGATAGAAATTTCAGGATCATCAATATATGCAGAAATTGCTCCAGCTACCTCTCGTAAGTTATGAGTAGGCATATTTGTTGCCATACCTACGGCAATACCTGTTGTACCATTACAAAGTAAGAATGGGAATTTAGCTGGAAGTACAGAAGGTTCATTTGTTGTATCGTCAAAGTTACGAATCATATCAACAGTGTTCTTGCTGATATCAGAAACCATTTCTTCTGTAACCTTTGACATTTTTGCTTCGGTATAACGGTAAGCCGCAGCAGGGTCACCGGCGATTGTACCAAAGTTTCCCTGTGGAGTTACTGTTGTATAACGCTGTGCAAAATCCTGTCCAAGACGAACAAGTGCATCGTAAACTGAAGCATCTCCATGTGGATGGTAATGTCCAAGTACTTCACCAACGATTGTGGCACATTTTTTAGTTTTACCGCCACTTGCAAGATGGAGTGTATCCATTGCATACATAATACGGCGGTGTACTGGTTTAAGACCATCACGAACATCTGGAAGAGCACGCTGTACAATTACAGACATTGAGTAGTCAATGTAAGCCTGTTTTACTTCATCCTCAATTGGGATTTTTATAACTGATCCACCTTCTGGTGTTTTAATCTCTTCTAACATATATATTTCCTTATAAATATGTCATTCCGAACTTATTTCGGAATCTCTTTTTAATAAATCCTGAATCAAGTTCAGGATGACAAGAATCAAGTTCAGGATGACAAAATTCCTAAATATCCAAATTAGCGTAGCTTGAGTTAGACTCAATAAATTCACGACGAGGTTCTACTTCTTCACCCATACAAACACTGAAAATCTTATCTGCAGCAATTGCATCTGGAATTGTAACAACACGCATTTTACGGTGTGCAGGGTCCATTGTAGTTTCCCAAAGCTGTTTACCATCCATTTCACCAAGACCTTTGTAACGCTGTACATCAACAGTCTTTCTTTCTTCTTCAGAGAAAGCTGCCAAAGCTTCATCACGTTCAGCATCTGAATAACAATAAACAGGTTCTTTCTTACCTTTCTGAACTTTGAATAATGGTGGCATAGCAAGATATACATGACCATTTTCAATAAGTTGTGGCATATAGCGGAAGAAGAAAGTTAAAAGCAAAGTACGAATATGTGAACCATCAACATCGGCATCGGCCATAATAATGATTTTGTGATAACGTAATTTTGCAATATTAAAATCTTTTCCAAAACCTGCACCAAGAGTTGCAATAACTGGTTCAAGTTTATCGTTATTCATTACTTTTTCTGGACGTACTTTTTCAACGTTAAGCATTTTTCCCCAAAGAGGAAGAATAGCCTGAGTTTTAGGGTCTCGACCTTTTTTAGCAGAGCCACCAGCAGAATCTCCTTCGACTATGTATACTTCACAAAGTTCAGGATCTTTACCTGAACAGTCAGCCAATTTTTCTGGAAGACCAAAGCCATCAGACATTGTCTTTTTACGCATATTGTCTTTTGCTTTACGAGCGGCAATACGAGCTTTAGCTTCATCAATAGATTTTTTAAGAATTGCTTCAAGAGCCTGAGGGTTCTGTTCAAAATAGATTGTAAGCTTTTCTTTTACAATCTGATCAACAATTGTACGAACTTCAGTATTTCCTAATTTTTCCTTTGTCTGACCTTCAAATTCAGGTTCAGGAACTTTCATAGAAATTACAGCTGTAAGACCAGATGACAAATCTTCGTATGTAAGCTTTTCATCTTTATCTAACTGTTTGCGTAACTTTTCATTTGAATCAAGGAATTTATTTAATACAAAACGTACTGCAGATTTAAAACCTTCAAGGTGAGTACCACCTTCTCTAGTATGAATATCATTTACATAGTTCTGAACATTTTCAGAGAAACCACTGTTATAGTGCATTGCAATTTCAGTAACTACATCGTCTTTTGTTTCATTAATATAAATTGGTTCTTCTGGAACAACAGCCTTTCCAGTATCAATCATTTTTACAAACTCATTAATACCACCAACAAACTGCAAAACTTCTTCTTTTGGAGTTTCAAGGCGTTCATCACGGAAAGTAATTTTAATACCAGAATTTAAGAAAGCTAATTCACGAAGACGTTCCTTTAAAACATCATAATCGTAAGTTGTTGTTTCAGTAAAAATTGTTTTATCAGCCTTCCAGCGAATACAAGTTCCATGTTCATCTGTATCGCCAATAACTTCAACTTTTGACTTTGGAACACCACGTTCATATGTCTGACGGTAAACATGACCATCACGTTTTACAACAGCTTCCATCCAATCTGAAAGTGCATTTACACAGGAAACACCTACACCATGTAAACCGCCGGAAACTTTATAAGAACCCTTATCAAATTTACCACCGGCATGAAGACGTGTAAGTACAAGTTCCAAAGCACTGATTTTTTCTGTAGGATGAATATCTACTGGAATACCACGACCGTTATCATCAACACGAACAACATCATCTTTTTCAAGAGCAACAACAATGTTATCACAGAAACCAGCCATTGCTTCATCAATAGAGTTATCAACTGTTTCATAAACAAGATGATGAAGACCACGTGGACCTGTAGATCCAATATACATACCAGGGCGTTTGCGGACAGCTTCAAGTCCTTTTAAAACCTGGATATTACTTGCACCGTAATTCTCAGACATTATAATTTCCTTTGATTTCTTAGTATTTACCCCACCAAAATAAATACTAATATAATAAGAATAAAGTAATAATTTATTATACCTTTTAAACTTAAATATTTCAATAAAAGTTCAAACTAACATTTGGTAGTTTATGAGATTTTATTAAATTCTCTTGAAGATTTATTAGAAGTCTAGGATAATAAAATCTATGTCAGAAAGAATTTATGAAGAAGTTTTTAAATATGCAATGAACGATTTGCATAACCAATATATTGCAGAAGGAAAAGAAGCAGAATTCGATTTTAATTTTAACTTAAATTATGTTGAAGATGAAAAGAATGTTATTACTGTATCAGTAGCTTCAACATTTATGAAAGCAAATATTAATTCAAAAGGTGTTCTTACAATTGTTGAAAACAAGATTAAAGAAATAACTGGCCTTTCAAATATTAAAATTGAATGTATTGTAAAACAGGAAAATCTTTATAAAAATTCTGATAATAATAATTCATATACAGAAAAAAAATCTGACGAAGTAAAAAATGAAATTTCTCAATCTTCTAAAAAAGAAACAGTAGAAACTCCAAAAATAAAAAAACATCCTTTGCTTCAGGAAGAATTTACTTTTAATACTTTTATTCCAGGAGATAACAGTAATTTTGCATATAATGCTTCTTTAGCTGTTTCTAAAAATCCTGGTAAACAATATAACCCTATCCTCTTATATGGAGGTTCAGGTCTTGGTAAAACTCACTTAATGCAGGCTATTGGAAACTATATTTATAATAACGATGGTGAAAAATTAAAAATCTGTTATGTTTCTGCAGAAAGTTTTACAAACGAATTTATTCTTTCTACAAAAGAAGGAAAAACAACAGCATTTAAAAATAAATATAGAAATCTTGATGTACTTTTACTTGATGATATTCACTTTTTACAAAATAAAGAAGCTACACAGGAAGAACTTTTCTACACTTTTAATGCTTTAAGTGAAAAACATGCACAGATGGTTTTTACATGCGACCGTCCAATTAAAGAAATTAAAAATATGGCTGCTCGTCTTGTAAGCCGCCTTTCTAATGGATTATGTATCGATTTACAACCACCAAGCTATGAAACTCGAGTTGCAATTCTTCAAAAGAAAATGGAATTAAAAGATAAAAAACTTCTTCCAGAAATTATTGATTACATTGCAAAAAATATTGAAACAAATGTTCGTGAACTTGAAGCTGCATTAAATAAAGTTTGTGGTTATGCAGAACTTGTTGGCGAAGATCCTAGTTTAGATACAGTTAAAAATTTATTACGTGATGTTTTAAATCCTGCCAATAACGATAATATTTCTCTTGATACAATACAAAAAGTAATTGCAGATGAATACAATATTTCAATTGCAGATTTGAAAGGTAAAAAAAGAGATAAAAAATATGTAATTCCACGCCAGATTTCAATTTACATTGCAAGAGAATTAACAGAAATGTCTTATACAGAATTAGGAAATGAATTTGGTGGAAAAGATCATTCAACTATTATGTCTGCATATAATAAAGTTGATGAATTAATAAAAACAGATCCTTCTTTAGATTCAAAAATACAGTTATTTATTAGAGAAATAAAAGAGTATAATGCAAAATAGTAGATAACTTGTTTGTTTAAAGTGGATAAATGTAAAATAATAAAGTAGAATGTGGATAAGTGGATAAATTGTTATAAAAACATAGCGATTTATTAACAATATAATTTCTTTTAATATAAAGAATTAGATAACTTATCCACAGAAACAACATACCTTATTATTACTATTACTAAATTTATATAAATTTAATAAAAATAAAGCATGTGGAAAGGAGAATTTTATGAAATTCATATTCGACAAAGATGCAATGACAAAAGAAATTGCTATAGCACAGGAAATTATTACAAACAAAAGTCCTGTTTCTATTCTTTCTAATATTTTATTAATTGCTGAAAATAATTCTTTGATTATTAAAGCTACAGATTCAACAATTAAATTTACAACAACAATTCCAGTTGATATTCAGGAAGAAGGTAGAACAACAATTTTCTGTGATAAGTTTATGAGTATCCTTTCTTCACTTCCTTCTGGAGATATTGAATTTATTCAGGAAGATATTGAAGTTTTTATTAAGCCAATTTCAAAAAGAGTAAACTTCAAATTAAAGAGTCAGGCTGGAGATAAATTCCCAGAAATTGGTACTTCTGATAATGTACCTTTCTTTGAAG
Source organism: Treponema sp. (assembly GCA_045597485.1). GTDB lineage: Bacteria > Spirochaetota > Spirochaetia > Treponematales > Treponemataceae > Treponema_D. The sequence goes on along the minus strand of JAZLKI010000007.1, from coordinate 19,635 downwards.
TTCCTTCAAAAGATTTTAAAGAAATGATTAAAGAAACAATTTTTGCAGTTTCTGATGATAGAAATAGATACTTCATGACAGGTGTTTATTTTGTAAAAGAAGGTGAAAATCTTACTATGGTAGCAACAGATGGACGTCGTCTTTCTTGTGATACTAAAAAAGGTTTAGGAGTTCCAGATTTTACTCCTGCAATCATTCCTACAAAAATTATTTCTTGTGTTTTGAAACATGCTCCAGAAGAAGGAAATATTCAGGTAGCAGTAATTGATAAATCAATTTTCATTAAATTTGGAAATGTAGAATTTTCATCAGTATTAATTGATGGACAGTTCCCTAACTACAAAAAAGTAATTCCAGAAAATCTTTCAATGTCATTTATGGTTAATAAAGCAGATTTGGAAGAAGCTCTTAAAAGAACAATTATCATGGTTGATAAAAAAGTTAGTAGAATTATTTTTAAGATTTCATCTGGAATGCTTAAACTTATTTCTCCAGAATCTGATATTGGTACTGCAGATGAAGAAATTCCATGTCGCTACGATGGACGTGATATTTCTATGTCTTTGAATTTTAATTATGTAACTGAACCATTAAAAGTAATTGATACAGAAAATGTTGTATTTGATTTTAATATTAATGAAGTTCAGGGAGACGAAGAAGCACAAATTACAAAAGCTGTAATTATGAGAAGTGAACCTTCAAAAGATTACATTCATGTAATTATGCCAATGAACTATTAATGTTTTTATATCAGACTTTTTATAATTTTAGAAACCTGAAAAACGATACAATAGACCTTTCTTCGCGAGAGGTCTATTTTGTTGGTGAAAATGGTCAGGGAAAAAGTAATATTCTAGAATCTTTATACTACTCTTCTTATGGTGTTTCATTTAGAACACATGTAGATTCACAAATTGTAAAAACAGGTGAAAGAGATTTTAGTATTAATTCAATGTATAAAAAAGGTGAAGATGATATTCAAAAAGTTTCTGTCATCTTTGAAAATAACAAAAAAAGAATTGAAAAAAACGGAAAAAAATTAAATGACAGAAAGGAATTAATTAATACAATTCCTTGTATTTTGTTTTGTCATGATGATATGAAATTTGCAACCGGAGAACCAGAAGCCCGCCGTTTTTTTATAGACCAATCTTTAACATTATACGATTCAACTTACATTGATGATCTGAGAAATTATAAAAAAATTTTAAAAAGCAGAAATAATATTTTAAAAAATCATGAATATGAAATGCTGGATGTTTTTGATTCTCAATTAGTACAGTATGGATTAATAATTCAGCAGAAAAGAAAAAAAGCTATTTTTCAGTTTAATCAGATATTTGGTAAAATTTTTGAGGAAATAACCGGTATAGAAGGTCTTTCAATTTCTTATCATCCAAGCTGGAAAGAAGAAGAAACCGAAAATGGAAAAATTTTTCCTGCTTCGCAGGATATTTTAAATTTATTGCAAAGAACAAGAGAAAGAGATAAGAACTTAGAAACAAGTAGTTCCGGCCCTCACCGGGACAGAATAGATTTTGTTTTAAATCATCACCTGTTTGTACCTACTGCTTCAACAGGACAATGCCGTTTAATATCTCTTCTTTTGAGGGTTGCACAATCAATTTACTACACCCGCGCCACAGGATTAAAGCCGGTACTTTTAATGGACGATGTATTATTGGAACTTGATCCAGATAAACGTGCAAAATTAACTGCAATGCTGCCAGAATATGATCAGCTATTTTGTACTTTCTTACCTGGTGAACCATACGAACGTTATATGCATGACAAAACAAAAATTTATAAAATAAATAAGGGGGAATGGTATGAAGGATAATATTGTTTCTACATCTGATATGATGTTAAAAATTGCAAACATTACAATGCCAATCAGTAATCAGGAGCTTCCCTCTGTTTGGAAAAGTGTTGTTGCTAATATTCATTCAAGAAAATTTGAAGATGAAAACAGCGAAAAACGAATGCCAATTGGTGAACGTCTTGCTGGAAATACTCGTGTTATAGATTTGAAAAATGGAGTACTTCTTGTTGAAACAGATCATTCGGGATGGATTCAATATTTAAATATGTATAAGAAATTTATACTTAATGGTCTTAAAATGAGATTGCCCGACTTGAAGATTACAAACCTGGCCTTCCGTGTTGCAGGATCAAATGTAAGTTTAAGCGAAACATATGAAGAACATTTATCCAGAGAAAAAAAGATTGCTGAAGAAAGATTTGAAAAACAGGAACAGCAGCTAAATGACTATTATAAAAATAAAAAGGAAGAACCTAAAAAAAGCGAAATAAAAAGTGAATTACCACCTGAAATGCTTTCGATTTTTGAAAGTATAAAACAGGATATGTTGACCAATGGCGATAAATAATGATATATTTTATTACTATTTTTATATTCTAATAGGAAAACTTTAAAAATTATATATAAGGAGTACGTTCCATGAAAAGAACATATCAACCAAGTAAAGTAAAACGCAATAGAAAATTCGGTTTCAGAGCTCGTATGGCTACAAAAGGTGGTCGTAAAGTTTTAGCTAGAAGACGTGCTAAGGGTCGCGCAAAACTTTCAGTTTCTGACGAAAAGAAGAAGTACTAATTCTAGGGATGGAAACAGACTTAATAAAAACGGGGTTTTTTAATCGTGATGAACGTATAAAAAATCCCGCTGATTTTAAAAAGCTGTTTAAAAGCGGAAACAAGATAAGTATTCCTGGGGCAAAATTATTTTTCTTAGAAAATAATCTGGGAATGAATCGTGTAGGTTTTCCTTTAATGCGCGGCTACGGTAACGCGGTTGAACGGAACTTATCAAAAAGATACAGCCGAGAAGTCTATCGTTTATTTAAATCACATCTGAACACCGGATATGACATGTTATTTTTAATATATCCCGGAAATGATTCGTTCCACTCGCGATGTGATCAAATTCGTTTATTGTGTCAAAAGGCAGGATTAATTAAGGAATAAGCTGTGATTAAATTATTAATCAGAGGCGTTAGGATTTTTTTTACAAAATTTCTATGTTTCTTAATCCGATTTTATAAGATTTGTATTTCTCCTCTACATAGGCCATGTTGCAGGTTTACACCAACATGCTCGGCTTATGCTTTAGAGGCAATTCAAAAATATGGACCTTTTAAAGGACTCTATCTTTCAATCAAACGAATATTAAAATGCAACCCATTTCATGAAGGTGGATACGATCCCGTTCCATGAATCACGAACTTAATAGGAGACAAATAAGTGGATAAAAATACCATTTGGGCAATTGTCCTTTCTACTGTTGTAATTATTGCATCATATTTGGTGCTTCCTAAATTCTTCCCTGGATTGCGTCCTGTACCACAGGCAGCAGTTACAGAAGAAGTTGAAACAACCGAACCAGCTGAATTAGATTTGAGTTCTACAAATACAGAATTAGCAGTAATTGCAGAAATTGAATCTTCTGAAGATGAAGAAGGTCAGGAAAAATTAGTTGAAAAAACTTACAAAATCGTAACAGACAAAGCTGAAGTTGTTTTCACAAACAAAGGTGGAGATATTATCAGTTATAAATTGTTAGACCATATGGATATGGATACTGACGATTATGTTCAGATTTCTGACAGCATTAGCAAAGCAAATAGAACTTGTGCTTTGTCTTTTGGTAATGCTTATAACAAAATTATTGATGAATTGTTTACTGTTGAACAGGATGACAGATCAATCACATTTACAAAACCTTTTACTATCAATGGTAAAAAGGTTACATTACGTAAAAAATACACATTTAAAGATGGTGAAAACGTATTCAAACTTGATGTATTAATTCATACATCAGATTCAGCAGGTTTGGATATTGATGGTGCAGCTTACACAATCAGAACTTCACCACAGATTGGACCACACTTTAATCCTAAACAGAACCGTTATGAAAGACGTGAATACGTTGCTTACAACGGAAATAAATACAAGAAAATATATCTTGGAAGTGGTCAGTTCAAAGAATATGAAAAAAACTTTATTTGGAATGGTATTGCTGGTAAATACTTTGTAGAGTTAATGATTCCATCTGCTCCAGAAACAATTAAAACTGGATACTATTCTTCTAAAGTTGAAATTAATGATTATGCAAATGCACAGGCATTGATTGAAAGAAAATCATTCACAGGCAGTGATATTTCTGATACTTACTATATGTACTTTGGTCCTAGAAATGATAAAGATCTTAAAGTTTACAATATTGCAGAAAACAATGGCTGGAATATTGGTGGTAAGAAAGTTACAGAATGTTTACAGTCTAGCGGCTGGTTAAACTGGCTCGAAAAGATTTTGAAATTTGTTCTTGAATTGTTGAATAAGGTTGTTCATAACTGGGGTGTTTCAATCATTATTATGACAATTATTCTTAAAGTTCTTATGTTCCCAATGTCAAAGAAACAGTCTATGGGTACTTTGAAGATGCAGGCATTGCAGCCAAAAATTAAGACACTGCAGGATAAATACAAAAATGACCAGCAGAAGTTGAACACAGAAATGCAGAAGCTTTATCAGCAGGCAGGATACAATCCAGCCAGCGGATGTTTGCCAATGATTTTCCAGTTCCTTGTTTTGTTCGCTATGTATAACTTGTTCAATAACTACTTTGAATTCCGTGGTGCTAACTTTATTCCAAAATGGATTCCAGATCTTTCTACTGGAGACAGCGTTTGGAGTTGGGAAAAAGAAATTCCAATTATTTCTGGATTTACTGGTAACCATTTGAGACTTTTACCAATTATATATACAGCAACACAATTGCTTTCTGGAAAGATTACTCAGTTTGGTCAGACACCAGGACAGGGTCAGAGTGAAGCAACAATGAAGTTCATGATGTATGGTATGCCACTTATGTTCTTCTTCTTGTTCTATAATGCACCAGCAGGTCTTTTGCTTTACTGGCTTACAAGTAATATTCTTCAGATTTTCCAGCAGCTTATCATTAATAAAATGATGGCAGAAAAGAAAGCTGAAATTAGTGTTAATAAGAGAAAATAAATTAGAGGTATATAAATGACTTACGAGTACGAAGGTAAAACAGAAAAAGAAGCCATTGAAATGGCTGCAAATGAACTTGGTCTTGAAAGAGATCAGTTTGATGTTGAAATTTTGGAAACACAGAAAAACTCTATTTTTAAAAAAGGTTATGTAAAAATCCGTGTTCATACATTGGATGACAACAATGAATCTTCTTTTGCTGGAAAAGCTGCTGAAGAAAAACGTCCTAGAGCTTTTGCAAATCCACTTCCACAGGGTGAATTTGAAGAAAAACTTTTGGACTTCATTAAATCTATGATTGAAAAAATGGGATATGATGTAAAAGTTGATATTTCATACAGAGAAGATAAAAAACTTGGAATTAAACTTGAATCATCACATTCTTCAATTCTTATTGGACGTAAAGGAAAGAACCTTGATGCATTACAGTTGTTAGCTAACATCTATGCTGGTCACCTTGGACATGAAGAAATTCGCGTAATTCTTGATACAGAAAATTATAGAATCCGTCGCGAAGAAACTTTAGTTCGTCTTGCTTATACAACTGCAGACAAAGTTCGTTCATCACACAATTCAATTTTACTTGAACCTATGAATCCTTTTGAACGCCGTCTTATTCACACAACATTGAACGACATCCCAGATGTTGAAACAAAGAGTGAAGGAGAAGGAGTTTACAAGCAGGTTCGCGTAATTTACAAAGGAATTCGCTAATGAAAAAAATTATGCTTTTACAAAAGAAATTAGGATTTATCCTTTTCGCTGTAATTTTTTCTTCTTCTTTGTTTGCAGAAAATGCCAAAGTGAAGGGAATGGTAAAAGCAGAACAGTATCAGAAACTTTTGAACGAAGGTTCAATTTTTGATTCAAGAGATAATGGCAGTATGGTTCTTACCTTATTGCCAGAAACTGTTTATTCAGAAAAAGTAAAGGCCAGCATGGTAGAAAAGGATTCGAAAGATTTCCCTTTTACTTATGAAGGCCTTTATTTGCTTAACAAGCAGGATCTTTTGAAAAAAAGTAAATCATCGAAAACTTCAATTACAATTGATGATGTTTCTGTAATTACTCGTTCTGTTTCAAAAATGCAGGGCATGAAGTATTACTCTACAACAAAGAAAAAAGAAACCGTTTTGTACGATAAATGTTTTATGATTGCTGACGAAAAAGGAAAGACTGCTATTCCAGATGCGAATACAGGAAATGCCGATGGTCAGGTTTCATATTGTTTGCAAGATGATTCAAGCTTTGGTATAAACCGCTACAAGCTTTCGTACTTCCAGAATGAAGATACATTGATGTGCCAGTTCCGCATTGTAGACACAATGGGACTTGGTCCTTTCAAAGCAATTTATCCTGGAAAAATGGTAATAAATATTGTTGTAGTAGATTGTGGTGACGATTTATTACTTTACATGAACACAGACTTAGACAGCGTTAAATTCCCAGGAATTAAAGCACAAATTGTTGATTCTATGACATCTAGAATGAACGCTGTTTACGAATGGTTTACAACACAGTTCTAAGAAAGAGGAAAAAAATGGATAAATTGAATGGAAAAGAAGGCTTATTTGCTGTTCTTACAACAGAAAAGGGCGAAATTGTATTAAATCTTTTTTATAAAGAAACACCAATGACTGTAGCTAACTTTGTTGGTTTGGCTGAAGGTACTTTGGATGCTGCAAAAGGAAAACCTTTTTACGATGGTTTGAAATTCCACCGTGTAATTGAAAACTTCATGATTCAGGGTGGTGACCCACAGGGCAACGGTACTGGTGGTCCTGGTTATAAATTCCCAGATGAATTTGTAGAAGGAAAGATTTTCGATAAACCTGGAAAACTTGCAATGGCAAATTCAGGTCCAAATACAAACGGAAGTCAGTTCTTTATTACACATGTGCCAACAGACTGGTTAAACTACAAACACACAATTTTTGGTGAAGTAGTAACAGGGCAGGATGTTGTAGATGCAGTTGCTCAGAATGATCATATTGTAAAACTTGAAATTATTCGTCAGGGTGCTGATGCAGAAGCTTTTAAAGTAACTCAGAAGATGTTTGATGATATTAAAGCAGAAGCAAAAGAAAAGTCTGACAAAATGCTTGCTGAAATGAAGAAAAAAGAAATTGCCAAAGTAATAGAAGGTTGTTCTGAATCTAAATCTGGAATTTACTATCAGATTTTGAAGGATGGAAATGGTGAAGTTTGTGGTAAAGGTAAACATGTAACTGTTGAATACAAAGGTTACCTTCCTTCTGGACAGATTTTTGATGCATCTAAAGAATTCCACCCACAGGGACACGAACCAATTGATTTTACAACTGCTGGTGGCGAAATGATTCCTGGATTTGATGAAATGGTTCAGGAAATGAAATTTGGCGAAACAAGAAAAATGGTAATTCCACCTGAGCTTGCTTATGGCGATTACGGTGTTCCACAGGCAGGTATTCCTGGTGGTTCATATATTTGTTTTGATGTAACTTTAGTAAAATAAAATAGTGGCTAGAAATTCCGGACACGCAGACTTACCTCTTCACACAGGGATAGTTCCAAAATGGCTTGCAGATCGTATGATGGTACTTGGTACTTTGATTACGGAATCTCTGGTTGAAAATTTTGGTCCCGAAGAGGTTTTGGTCCGATTAAGTGACCCTTTATGGTTTCAAAGTTTTGGAGCTGTAATGGGAATGGACTGGCATAGTTCCGGAATTACAACCTCTGTTATGTATGCCTTAAAACGAGGGTTAAATCCTCGTGCTAAAGAATTAGGCATTTATGTTTGTGGTGGTCGTGGTAAATATTCACGAATGACACCAGACGAACTTTTAGGTATTGCAGATAAAACAGGTCTTGATGGCAACAATCTTGTAAGAAACAGTAAACTTGTTGCCAAAGTTGATAACAACGCCGTTCAGGATGGTTTCCAGTTATATCAGCACAATTTTATTCTAACCAATACTGGTAAATGGGCTGTGGTTCAACAGGGAATGAATGTTGATGAAAAAAAAGCACGCCGCTACCATTGGTGCTCTTCCGATTTACGAAGTTTTATAGAAAATCCTCATACAGCTGTAGTTGGCGATAATCGTGGTAAAATATTAAATCTTACAGATGAAAAAGCCCGTACCGCCCGCGATTCAATTTTAGATATGAGTTTGCAAAACCCTGACCGAATTATAGGCGAGATTTGTAAGATTGGTAAACCTGCCAGCGAAATGATTTTGATGAATGGCGGAAAGGTTGAAACTATAAAGAATAATTCACCCGTTCCAGTTCAACAGGAATTATTTCCAGAGCTTCAGCAGCCAAATTTAAGTGTTACAAAAGACTCAAACTACCGGTCGATAATTATGCCGGCGCACCACGATGTACAGGCTCAGGACGTTGATTTGAAGCGATTAGGGGGTGTTTTAGCAACAGCTTACGAAAGTCAGCCAAAAGATTTTGAAAGTTTAATGCTTACTCCAGGCCTTGGTCCAAGAACATTACAGTCGCTTGCTTTGGTAAGTGAAGTTATTTATGGTACACCGAGCCGTTTTAATGATCCTGCAAGATTCAGTTTTGCACACGGCGGAAAAGACGGGCACCCTTTCCCAGTACCGTTAAAAATCTACGACGAATCAATTAGAATATTAAGAGACAGTATAGAGAAATCTAAACTAGGTTATAAAGATAAATCGGAATGTATAAAGCGCTTGCACGAAACTGCCGTTAATGTAGAAAGACACTGTTCCCCAGAAGTAGATTTTGATGCTGCCATTAAATATGAACGAGAACATTCGAAAGAGTGGGATGGACGAACAGTCTAAGTTATATAAGGGAGAAGATTTGAAAACTAAAAAATTTAGTATTGCAAGTTTCTTTAATTTAGAAAACTTTTATTCATCGCAGGAACGCGCCCTTGCAGTATCTTTCTTTACAGATATAGCATCTCTCATTTACCATATTTTCATTTTGTTTACATTCTTAAGTTTGAGAGTGTATCCAATGGTTTATTACAATATTTTTAGTATAAGCGTTTTTTCTGGCTGTTTATTTTTTTTAAGAAAAACAAAATCTTTTGAAAGATTATATTATATTGCTTGTTTTGAAGTAATTGTACACCAGATTTTGGCAGACTATTTTTTAGGTACACAGGCAAAGTTTCACTATTTTATTTTGCTTATGGGAATTCTTCCTTTCATGATTTTTGACAGAAAAGCAATAAAAACAACAGTTGTTTCTGCGATATTAACAACTATGTTTGTAATCTACGAAAATCTTGAAATCTTCCCTAAATATGAAATTTCTGAATCTATACTTTTGGTTATTCAGTACATAAATATTACTATTACAATTTTTATTATTGTAATTATGCTTTTTATTTTTACAAAGATAGTTGAGAACGTAGAGGATCATCTTACAAGACAAAACCACGCGCTTGAAAAGGAAATTTCGTTAGCTACTACAATTCAGCAAAACTTTTTTAAACAGAATGTTACATCTTTAAAAGATTGGGATATTGCATATTACAGTAAACCAATGTTGGGTGTTTCTGGCGATTTATATGACTTTTATAAAAAAGATTCAGAATTAAAAGGATTCGGTATTTTCGATGTTTCAGGACACGGTATTTCTTCTGGTCTTGTAACTATGCTTGTAAAGAACATTATTTTCCACGAATTTTACAATGGCACAAAATTAGATGTTTGGGAAATAATGAATAAAATTAATGATCGTGTTATTGCTGAAAAGGGTGATATTGAAAACTATCTTACAGGTATTTTAGCAAGAATTAACGGGAATAATCTGGAGATTGTTAATGCGGCTCACCCAGCTCCAATATGGTTTAAACGAGAAGAAGGCATGGCATATTTTGTAAACAGCGATGCTGAGGCTAGAGGTGCAATAGGTTTAGCAGATTTTCCAGCAATTTATATTTCCCAGAATATTGAGTTAAAATCTGGAGATTATATACTGTTCTATTCCGATGGTGTAACAGACATGGTAAATGAGGACGGTGTTTCTTTTGGAAAAGAACGTTTAATGCGATTAGTTGAATTATTAAATCAGATTAATCCGGAACAACAGATAGATCATCTTCAGAAAGCCTTAAAAGAATTCCGTGGTGAACAGCCACAAAATGATGATGTAACTTTCATTATCATAAGAAAGAAATAATGCTTAGGGAAACAATTTTTCAATTTCCTATTGCAGAACATTTAGACTCAATTTGCCAGACTCTAAAAAATTCTGTTTCAAGAACTCTAATTTTAACTGCAGAAACTGCTGCTGGAAAATCGACTATTTTACCATTGGCATTGCTGGAGCAGTTCGAAGGCAAAATTATCATGACAGAACCACGACGTCTCGCTGTTCTTGGAGTTGCCAATCGTGTTTCTGAACTATGTGAAAATCCTCAATCTGTTGGATATAAAATTCACCTTGAATCTAAAATAACTAAAGAAACCCGGCTTGAAGTAGTTACGGAAGGTATTCTTGTTCGCCAACTACAGGCAGATCCGTTGCTTGAAAATTACAATGTTGTGGTGCTGGATGAATTTCATGAGCGTTCAATAAATACAGACATGGCTCTGGCTTTTTTGAAAGAAGCTTTGGAACTTCGAGATGACCTTTTTGTAATCGTTATGTCTGCAACAATGGATACAAAGAAATTGCAGAGTTACCTTGGTGGTGAAGAAATTGTGCCTGTTATGCAGATTCCGGGCCGTCAGTTTCCTGTAGATATAATTTATGATGATAAAAACAGCGTATGCGGCGCAGTATTAAATGTTCTTTCTAAAGGTGAAAAAGGAGATCTGCTGGTTTTTCTTCCGGGAATTGCAGATTTGCGCAGGACAAAAGAGGAACTTGAACAATCAGTAGGGGAAAATGTAGAAATCCTTATTTTGCATTCAAGTATCTCGCTGGAAGAACAAAAACGAATTATTTCACCTCGCACTGAAAATGACAACCGTAAAAGAGTAATACTTTCTTCTGCAATTGCTGAAACTTCCCTTACAGTTCCAAACATAACTTGCGTAATTGATAGCGGCCTTGTTCGCGTAAACAGAATGAATATTTCAATTGGAATGGAAAATCTTTCTACCGAAATTGAAAGTGAATTTTCTGCTCAGCAACGAACCGGGCGGGCGGGACGTCTTTGTGCCGGAAAGTGCATTCGTTTGTGGTTTAAAGGAGACCCTAGAGCCAAAGAGCTTTCTCCAGAAATCCTTAGGGCTGATATTACAGGCCTTGTACTTGAATGCTGCGAACGAGGAATTTTTACTGCCAATGGAATAGACTGGCTTGATGTGCCGAACAAAGGAGCTTGGCAGGAAGCGATAAAATTACTTCAGCGGCTTGGAATGATTGGTGAAGATTGCCGTGTAACAGAAAAAGGTAAGGCAGCCGTAAAATTGGGAATGCATCCTCGCCTGGCAGGAATTGCAATTGAAGGTTTTAAAGATGGAAAACTTTTGCCTGAAGCTGAGGAGCTTTTAATCAAATATAGTGAGTATTCAAAATCTTCCAGAGAGATACAAAAGCGGTTCATTGGAGATTTGGAACGTCGTCTGGCTGGCTGTAAAATTGAAGTTCAAGAAGATTATAAATGGCCTTTAATTCTTGCCGGTTACCCAGACCGTCTTGCCCGCCGTGAGACTGCTGTTGGAATTGAACCTGCAGAGTATCAGTTTGCAAGTGGAAGGAAGGCTAAGTTACAGAGGGGACAGACCCCTCAATGGATTGTTGCACCAGAGGTTATGGCTGGAAAAACTGAAGGGGTGATTTTCGAATTTGAAGGAATTTCTGAAGAAAAATTGCAGGAATTTGTAGAAATTCACGCAAATACACGTGAAAATTGCTCATTTTTTAATGGAAAATTAAAAAAATCTGAAGAAATTTGCTATGGGGAAATTGTACTTTCTTCTAAAAATATTCCTGCTTCCAGCCAAGATTATGCTGCTGCTTGGGTAAATGAAGTTCATAAAAAAGGATTTGAAGCTTTACCAACAAATGAGAAGCTTGAAAAATTTTTAATGCGGGTAGAATTTTACCGTCAGGAAAAGCTGAAAGTGGATGGTGAACAAAGTTTGCGGCAGGAGCTGCAGGAGTCCGTTGAAGAATGGTTAGTGCCATTTTTAGGCAGTGGAAGTGGAGCTGAAGGATTGTCCCCCCAGGTTGTGTATGATGCTTTGTACTGGTTTGTTGATGGGGCGGAGGTTGACCGTCTTGTGCCGGAAGTACTGGTTCTTCCAAATGGCAGACGCTGCAAGGTTATCTACGAAAAGCAGAATGAAATTAAACCTATTATTGAAATCATTATTCAAAGAATTTTTGGTTGTTTTGAAACACCCGAAATTTGTGGAAAAAAAGTGTTGCTTCGTCTTTTGTCGCCGGCAAGCAGACCTTTGCAGGTAACCGAAGATTTAGAAGGCTTTTGGACAGGTGCATGGCCTGAAATCTGTAAGGAAATGAAGGGGCGCTATCCAAAACATAATTGGGATTATAAGGTTGTAGAAAAAGAATAAGATGATTATGAATATTGCTTTGATTTTTTTTGGTACAATTTGTGTTGCTTACGATTTTACATTATTGATTTTGAACCCAGGAACTCTCCTTGATAATTTAACCAGCTTTACTCACATCTGGCTGGCACTTGGTGGGTATCATATTTTTCTTGGAATATACAGGATTAAGACAGGTCACTCGTTTTGGAGAATAATGAAAAAGTGGGTTAAACTAATGATTGGTAGTATAACTGCAATTGCTGGTCTTATTGCGGTTATTAATCTTGGGTTTATTTTAACACCTAAAACTGTCAGTTTAGAAGAAGCTTCAGATTATGTAATTTTACTTGGCGGTGGAATTGATAAAAATGGTAAGTTGCCAAAAAGTGTATTGAACAGAGTAAATAAAGCGGCTGAATATTTGAACTTACACCAGGAGGTAACTTGCGTAGTTACTGGTGGCACTTTAAAGTGGTTGCCTTATGCTGAGGCTCCGGAAATTAAACGTCAGTTAGTGGCTGCTGGAATTAGGGAAGATAGAATTTTAGTGGAAGATCAGGCTTTAGATACAATTCAGAATTTCCAATTTAGCTGCGAGATGTTGGCGAATGAAAGGGGAGTTTCCAAATCTGAAATTTTAAACAGCAAGATTGTGGTGGTGACAACTGCATTTCATTTAAGGCGGGCTGAGCGACTGGCAAATAGAATGGGCTTTAAAAACATAAAAGGCATTCCATCAAAATGTCCTGCCTTTCATGTTCCTATGAGTTATGTTAGGGAAATATGTGCTTATATTAAGTTGAATTTAAGAATTCTTCTTACTGGAGAACCTTCTTTACTTTCCTAAAGCAATTGAACGGTCACAAGCTGCTGTTACGGCTTTAATAACGGCATTTCTAAATCCGTTTTCTTCCAAAGCTGCTACACCTTCAATTGTTGTACCTGCTGGTGAACATACCATATCTTTTAGTGCTGCTGGATTTTTTCCAGTTTCAAGTACCATTCCTGCAGAGCCGTAAACTGTCTGTGCGGCATAAGTGTAAGCCTGTGCACGTGGCATTCCACAGCGAACTGCTGCATCTGCTAAAGCTTCAATAAACATGAAAACAAATGCAGGGCCACTACCACTAACGGCAGTTACACAATCCATAAGCTTTTCTGGAACTGTTTCAACTTTACCTGCAGAACTTAAAATTTCTGTAGCAGTTGCAGCTTCGGCAGCAGAAATATTATCTCTGTAAGTGATAGCTGTCATTGCTTCACCTACCATTGCGCAAACGTTAGGCATCATTCGGATAAAACGTGCCTTTGGAGCCCACTGTTCAAGTTTTTCAATCTTTACACCAGCGGCCATTGAAATTACTACAGACTTAGGAGAAATATCTCCTGCAATTTCTGCAAAAACATCTCCAAGAAACTGAGGTTTTACTGCAAGGAAAATGTAATCTGCTGCAAGAGTTTCTTTGTTACTTGCAACATAAGTAGCACCAGTTTCTTCTGCAAAGGCTTTTGCCATATCTGCATTTTTATCTGTAACTAAAATGTCCTTTACATCATATTTTTTGCAAACGGCACGCATAATTGCGCCACCCATTGCACCAGTTCCAATAATACTAATTTTCATATCTATTCCTCCATGAATAATGTACCGTGACAGTTGCCGTTGTATAATTCGGTAAGAACGTTTTTAATTCCACCGTTGGCAAGAAGCATCTGGATGCCGTAAACAGTTGTTTTTTCAGCAGCCTGAATCTTTGTTTCAATTCCGCCAGTTCCAAAAGAGTTTGTTTCTCCAATTGTGATAGATTTACGTAATTCTGGAATTGAAGTTACTGTTTCAATCAGCTTGGCATTTGGATTTGTTTTTGGATTATCTGTGTAAATACCGTCGATATCGCTAAAAAGAATAAGCAAATCTGCACTCCACAAAATTGCAGTAAGAGCAGAAAGGTTATCGTTATCGCCGATTTTAATTTCATCAAAGCTTACAGAGTCGTTTTCGTTGATAATTGGAATTACGCCTTCATCAACCAAAGTAAACAATGTGTTGCGGATGTTTAAACTACGGTGTTCATTTTCAAAATCATCTTTTGTAAGAAGCAGCTGACCGATGTGAATGCCTTCGTTCTGGAAAGCTTTGCGCCACTGGTGCATAAGTTCCACCTGACCGATAGAACAAAGTGCCTGGCGGTAGTGAACATCCTTTTTGCGAGCCCAGCCATTTAATGTTGAAACTCCAGCAACCTGAGCACCAGAGGAAACTAAAACAATCTGCTTTCCCTGATCGATTAAAGCCTTACACTGTTTTGCAAAGCTTGCCATAAATTCTGTATTTTGTGTTCCATCTTCTTTTGCAAGAGTATTTGAACCAATTTTAATTACAATTTTTCGTGCTGATTTTAATGAATTTTTTATCATTTCTGACATTAGCGTACCTGTCCTTCTCCGTCGATTAAATATTTTGTTGTTGTTAGTGCTTTAATTCCCATTGGGCCACGAGCATGAAGCTTTTGTGTACTAATTCCAAGTTCTGCTCCAAATCCGAATTCGCCGCCGTCTGTAAAACGAGTGCTGGCATTTACATAAACACAGCTTGCATCAATTTTTGCCTGGAAAAGTCTTGCGTTGGCACGGCTTTCGGTAATAATGCTTTCACTGTGTTTTGTGTTGTGTGAATTGATATAAGCAATTGCTTCTTCAACTGAATCCACAACTTTTACGCAGCATTCGTAATCAAGATATTCGTTGCCAAAATCCTCTTCTGTTGCTGGAACTGCATTTTTAAGATATTTAATTGCCCTTTCATCAGCGTGAAGCTTTACACGTCCAGCAAACTTTTCTTCAACCATTGGAAGGAACTTTTCTGCCACTGCAGAATGTACAACCATACATTCAATTGCGTTACAAACACTTGGGCGCTGGATTTTTGCATTTTCTGCAACTGTAACTGCCATTTCCAGATCCCCTTCGCTATCAACATAAAGATGGCAAACACCACTTCCAGTTTCAATTACAGGAACTCTAGCGTTCATAACTACATTCTGAATAAGTTTTTTTCCGCCACGTGGAAGACAAACATCAATTTTTCCAACAGCATTCAAAATCTGATCAACATCGCTGTGGTCGTGTTCTTTTACTTCTACAAGTTCAATTGCTTCTGGAACACCTGCTGCAGGGCCATTTTCACAGCTTGCAAGGGCTTCTTTTATAACACGTACAATTTCCAGGTTTGATTTATAAGATGATGAAGAACCCCGAAGTAAGATTGCATTTCCGCTTTTGTAAGCAAGACAGAAAGCATCTACAGTAACGTTTGGACGGTTTTCGTAAATGATTGCAACAACTCCAAGAGGAACGCGAACCTGACGAATTGTAAGGCCATTAGGAGTTTTCCAGCCACCAAGTTCTTCGCCAATAGGGTCAGTCTGTGAAATAACGTTGCGGAGGCCTTCAATAATTCCGTCGATTCTGGAATCGTTCAAAGTAAGGCGGTCGATTATAGATTCCGATACTCCATTTTTGCGGGCTGTATCTACATCAACTTTATTTGCAGCAATAATTGAGCTGCGGTTTTTATCAAGAGCTTTAGCAACTTCTTCCAAAGCAAGATTTTTCTGAGCAGCATTCTGTAAAGCAAGCTTTTCGCTGCCTGTTCGTAATGATGATGTAAGTTGGTCTAAATTCATTTTAAACTCCATTTAGCACAAAGGTGACAGACCCCAAACGTTAGTTGACTGTTCTTTAACGTTAAAGGACAGTCAACTAACGTTTGGGGTCTGTCCTCTACGTGTTATTTTTGTATAAAAAAAGCCGGAACCTTTTTGAAAAGTCCCGGCTGTAAAAATCAGATTAGTAATTTGCTAAGAAATACATTCCAAGCAACATTGCAGTTCGGCACTTTTCTTCTGACCATTCAGTTTTGGGAGGAAGGTTTGAAATGTACCACCAGAAAATACCAAATTCTGGGTCAATGCGGAGAGTATATTCTGCAAAATCAGGAGTATCAGGTTTCTGTCCAAACATTAAAAATACGGCCTGATTAATCAACTGAAGGAAAAGAACGTAATTGTCTTTCCATGCTTCATTACTTAAGAAAATGTCCAACTGATATAAAAGCTGGTCTTTAAGTGCAATATCAGATTTTTCTACCCAAGTTTTCTGGATAAGAAGTGTAAGATTATTTTTAAAGCTTGTTACAAGTTTAGAAGTTCCATCGCTGTCGATTTTTGTAAACTCTTTTCCTGAACCAAAAGCTGATGCAATTAAATCTGCAGACGACTCATATCCACTATCCTTTTCAAGAAAACTTGAAAGAGCAGAAATAGTATCTGAGTCTAAAAATTCTGAAAGTATATCGGCTTGTTTAGTCATGTTTAAGATATTAAAGATTTTTATAAAAATAATCAATTGTATGCAGTTACATTAAAGTTAACTGCGTTGCATTGAAAATCAGGGAAAGATATAATAAAAAAGATGAAAAACAGAACTCTAACTGCTGAAGAACAATATAACAAAATGGTAAATACCCCAGTTTCTCGCTTAATTGCTGGACTAGCGGTTCCAACTGTAATTTCTATGCTAGTAACTGCTATTTACAATATGGCAGATACTTTTTTTGTTTCCCATATTAATACTCAGGCAAGTGCTGCCGTAGGAATTGTTTTTCCAATTATGTCCATTATTCAGGCTTGTGGATTTACCCTTGGCATGGGTAGTGGAAGTCTGGTTTCAGTTAGATTGGGACAAAAGCGCAATGACGAAGCTAATGTAATTGCATCTACAGCATTGTTTTCTGCATTAGGATTTGGTGTTTTAATTACCATTTTCGGAAATCTTTTTGCAAATCAGTTTTTAAGTTTAGTTGGTGCTTCTGAGGCAGTTTTACCTTACGCTCACGACTATGCCCGTTTTATTTTTTGGGGTGCCCCTTTTATGTGTGCCTCTTTTGTTTTAAATAATGTTTTGCGTTCGGAAGGGAAGGCTTTCTTTTCAATGATTGCTTTAACTTCCGGTGGTTTAATTAACATTGCTTTAGATCCACTTTTTATTTACGGATTTAGAATGGGAATTAGCGGCGCGGCAGTTGCAACTTTAGTAAGTCAGTTAATAAGTTTTTCAATCCTTTTAAGCTGGTTTATTCGTGGCAAGGCCGTTTGCCGAATGAGTGCAAAACTTTTTAATGGGCGTCCTGCAGTTCTTGGAAAGGTTGTTTGGACCGGTGTACCTTCACTTTGCCGCCAGGGTATGGCAAGTATTGCAACAATCCTTTTGAATACAGCTGCAAGTAATTATGGAGATTCAGCAATCGCCGCTATGTCTATTACAACTAAAATCGTAATGTTTGTAGCAAGTATTATGATTGGAATAGGTCAGGGGTTCTCACCAGTCAGCGGTTACAATTATGGTGCTAAACGTTACGACCGGGTAAAAAAAGCTTATGCATTTATGGTTACCAGTGGACTTTCAATTATGGCAGGCTTTGCTATTGTAATCTTTATTTTTGCACCACAGATTATTGCAGGCTTTATTAAAGATGATTTAGCAATTGAGATTGGAAAAGTAGCCTTGCGCTGGCAGATTGCATTTGTTCCTTTCCATCCGATTGTAGTTGGAACTAATATGCTTATGCAATCTACCCGTCATATTAAGCAGGCAACTTTCCTTTCAATGAATCGTCAGGGAGTTTATTTTATTCCTGCAATTTTAATTTTGCCTCGAATTTTGGGATTAACTGGTGTGGAAATTTGTCAGGCTGTAGCAGATGTTTTAAGTGTTTTAACTGCAATTCCATATCTTTTGTGGTTTAATAAAAAGCTGAACAGACTTGAAAAGTAATAATATAGAGGAATTCTACTTGACTATTAAAGTCGATGTTTTAAAATACAATATAGCCTAAAATTAGGAGGTAAAGCTAAAAAATTGCTTTCGCAATTATTTTTTAACGCTTTGCTATATATCAACGAGCGCACTGACCGGCGCTCTTACTCAGGAGAAAAAAATGAAAACTGTTGCTGGTATTGATCTTGGTACACAGAGTATGAAAGTAGTTATTTATGACTACGAAAAAAAGGAAATTATTGAAAAAGCTTCTTGTCCTATGGACTTGATTTCTGAAGCTGATGGAACACGTGAACAGACTACTGAATGGTTTGACAAAGGTTTGGAAGTTTGTTTTGGAAAACTTTCAGCTGAAAATAAAAAGACAATTGAAGCTATTGGTGTTTCAGGTCAGCAGCATGGTTTTGTTCCTCTTGATAAAGATGGAAAAGCTTTGTACAACATCAAACTCTGGTGTGATACTTCTACAACAGCTGAATGTGCTGAAATTACAAAAGCTGCCGGTGGTGATGCTGCAGTAGTAGATGCTCTTGGAAACTTGATGCTTACAGGTTTCACAGCACCAAAAATCCTTTGGTTGAAAAAGAATAAGCCAGATGCATTTGCAAAATTAACATATATTATGCTTCCACATGATTATTTGAACTGGAAACTTACAGGCGATTACGTAATGGAATACGGTGATGCTTCAGGCTCAGCTTTATTCGATTCAAAAAACCGCTGCTGGTCAAAGAAAATCTGTGACATTATTGATGCAGGATTGTTGGCTAAGCTTCCAAAATTAATTGAAGCTCACGAAGCTGCAGGTAAAGTTTCTGCTGAAGCTGCTAAAGCTTACGGTATTCCAGAAGGTATTCCAGTTTCTGCTGGTGGTGGAGACAACATGATGGGTGCTGTTGGAACAGGTACTGTTGCTGACGGATTCCTTACAATGTCTATGGGTACATCTGGTACACTTTACGGTTATTCAGACAAACCAATCGCTGACCCTGCTAACGGTCTTTCAGGTTTCTGTTCATCTACAGGTGGATGGTTACCACTTCTTTGTACAATGAACTGTACAGTTGCTACAGAATTTGTACGTGGTCTTTTTGAACTTGATGTTAAAGATTTGGATAAAGTTGCTGCAGAAGCTCCTTGTGGTTCAGAAGGTGTAATTGTAGTTCCATTCTTCAATGGGGAGCGAACTCCTAACTTGCCAAACGGTCGTGCTTCTATTACAGGTATGACTGCTGCTAACACAAACCGTGCTAACATTGCTCGTGCTTCT
>JAZLKI010000006.1:0-6010 GCA_045597485.1 Treponema sp. | reverse complement strand
CGGTAACTATATCCGCCAGATGAGTGCAGAAGAACTTTACAAATGGACTCTTCCATTCATCACAGGTACTGGCGATGCTACTTTGGAAATTAACCCAGAAAATCCACAGCCAAAACCAAATGTTGGTCCAGAATTCTCTGGTGTTGCTATGGGTGAAGATGGCCGTCCATACTGTGTAGATAAGTCTATGAACATGAGCACAGAAGATGTTGAAAAAACATTGCTTGGTCTTATGCCACTTATTCAGCAACGTCTTAAGTTCTTAACAGAAGCTGCTGAAATGGTTAAGTTCATGTTTACAGAACCAGCAGTTCCACCTGCAGAACAGATTATTCCTAAGAAAATTGATCTTGCAAAAACTAAGGAAGTTTTGGAAGCTGCTAAAGACTTTGTTGTTCAGGTTTTTGATTTGGATCACGAAGGTGCAGAAAACCTTGCAAAGGCTAAGGCTGAAGCTATGGGAATTAAACTTGGTGACTTTATGATGCCAATCCGTATGGCTGTTACAGGAAGTCGTGTTTCTCCTCCACTTATCGGTTCAATTCTGGTTTTGGGAAAGGAAAAGGCTCTTGCTAGAATTGAAAAGACTTTAGCTGCGTTGTAATACGAATCTGTGTGATTATTTTAGGAGAAGAAAGTGGAATATACAATCAAAGCTTTTACAATGGAACGTCTTAAGATTCGTAAAGATGATCCTATTAGATCAAATATTTATTTAATGCTTGCTGATGCAGTAAAAAAAGTTGCTGTAATTGATGAACGTCGTACAGAAACTGAAGCAGATTTTAGAAAAGCTGCTCTTAAAATGTATCAGGAAACACAGAATACTATTGCTGAATATAAAAAGGGCGGTGCTGATACTGCTGATTTGGAAGCTGAACTTAAAGTTCTTGAAGAATTTCTTCCAAAAATGCTTAGTGCTGAAGAAATGGAAGCTGCTGCTAGAAAAGTTATTGCTGAAATGGCAGAAGCAGACCGTGTTCTTAAAAATATCATGCCAAAACTTAAAGATATTGAAGGTTTTGATATGAAACAGGCTAAGTCAATTGTAGAAAAAATTATTTTATAAAAAATATACGAGCCGTGAAAAAAACAGGACTGATTCTAGCATTACTAACAATTCTCTTCTGTTTTTCAGCCTGCAGAAAAAATGCAAAGGTTGAACCGGCTCGTATTGATTTAACTAAAATTGCCACCTGGTCTTTTGAAAAGGATGGAGATTATAAACCTTTAGAAAAATGGGGCCGTAAGAATCTGTACGAAATTGCAGGTTCCGGCGGTTCCTATATTTGGGTTAAATTCGATTTTACAATCCCACAAGAACTTAAAAATAAGAATCTTGCAGTTATAATTCCTTATGTTCATTTTTCTGAGAAAAGCTGGATTAATGGGGTTTTTCTTGGTTCAGACGGAGTTTTACCAGAAGATGGCCCTGAATTAAGTTCAAGATATTCTACACATCATTATGAGTTCCCTTTGGAAATTTTGAATCAAGATGGTAATAATACTTTTTTGATGAAAGTTTATTGCAAGGGAATTGCCGAAATTTCTGGACAAGCCTACATTTCTGAAACTGGTTATGTAAATAAAAAATATGGAATATTGGCCTTTTTACATACAAGAATGTTTCTTATTGTTATTGGTGGGCCATTTGCTACATTCATCTTATTTATAACTTTGTTCCTAACAAGAAAGAAAAAGGTATATGTAAATCTGTACTTTGCTTTAATGAATTTTGCTACAGATATTTTCATGGGAACTTTTGTTGCTTCTGATGTGCCATGGTATACATCTTTAGGCATTCCTTATTTGGTTTTTATAAAAATTGCAATTTGTATAAGTTTGAACTTCATGATTTATTTTATGTCATCCTTTGAAATTGCTTTTTTGTATACAAATGTGCCTAAATCAATAAAATATCAAAAATTTGCAATTCTTGTAGTTTCATTACTTGCGATTATTGCAGCTCCAACTTTAGATGTTTTAATAAAGATGACTATTCCTTTGGGAATATTGCTGTTTTTACAGTGGGGGTATGGAGCATATTTTACAATAAAGGCCCTTATAAATCCTAAAAAGAGAAAACAGGCAAATAAATTAGTAATCGGTTTTGTATTTTTATATATCTGTTTCGTTATAGATGTGTTTATTCATCTTATATGGGATTTTACAGAACTTCCAATTAATACAATTTCGGGATATCAGGTAATGCTTATAACTTTTGTTGTTCTACTTTCCCGAGATGTAAACAAAACAATTGAAAATAATGAGTATTTGAATGAAAATCTTGCCCGTGAAATTCAAATTCAAACTGTAGATATAACTTTTGCAAATGAACGCTTGGAGCAGGAAGTAGCCCATGCTCAGAAAGATTTGGAAATGGCAGGTTTGGTTCAGGAAAAATTTATGCCGCCTGCAAATGCCGATTTTAAGAATTGGGATTTGGCAATAACTTATGAACCTCTTTCAAAAGTTTCCGGGGATTTATACGATTATTATTCTTTTGACGGAATGCTGGATGGTGTATCAGTTTTTGATGCATCTGGTCACGGAATTTCTGCCAGTCTTGTAACTATGCTTTCGAAAAGTATTATTTTTAAGGCATTTAAAAAGTGTTTTGCAAATGAACAGCCAGTTTCAAGTGCGTTGCTGGAAATAAATGAAAAGTTTATAAAGGCTAAAGGCAGTGTTGATAATTACCTTACTGGTGTAATGATGAAATTCCAGAATGAAGAGGGAAAGAGCAAAGTTGATTTAGCCAGTGCGGGGCATCCTTACCCTGTGTTGTATTCAACTGCCAGTGGTGGTATAGAAGAGCTTTTGCCAGATGTAAATAATGTTCAGTATGGTGCAATTGGAATTCCTGATATTGAAGTTTCCTTCCCAGATATAGATTTTGAAATGCTGTCTGGAGATGTTTTGGTTATTTTTACAGATGGAATAATTGAAGGTGCAAACGAAGATCACGAACAGTTTGGCCGTAAACGCCTGGAACAGATTATTTGTGAAAATCACGATTTAACTGCAGAAGAAATACGTTTGAAGATTTTAAATAATTACAACGGATTTTTAGGAGAAACTCTCCGAGATGATGACGTAACTTTTGTTGTGTTGAAGCGAAAATAAAATTAATAAAAAAAAGAAAAAAAAGGAAAGTCAACAAACGTTTGTTGGCTGTCCTCTAACGTTTGTTGTCTGTCCTCTAACGTTTGTTGGCTGTCCTCTAACGTTTGTTGACTGTCCTCTTACGTTTGTTGAGTGTCCTCTTACGTTTGTTGACTGTCCTCTAACGTTTGTTGACTGTCCTCTAACGTTTGTTGACTGTCCTCTGCGTGCTAATTAAGCCTGCAATGCAGTAACAGCAACAGTCGCAACGATATCATCTACGTTACAACCGCGGCTCAAGTCGTTTAATGGTTTTGCAAAGCCCTGACAGATTGGACCAATTGCCATCCATCCGCCCATACGCTGACAGATTTTGTAACCAATGTTACCAGCATTAATGTTAGGGAAGATAAATGTATTTGCGTGACCAGCAACTTTGCTTCCTGGAGCTTTAAGTTCTCCAACTTCTGGAGCAACTGCTGCGTCGAACTGGAATTCACCGTCCAAAGCTAAATCTGGAGCTGCGGCCTTTGCCAATTCTGTAGCTTTCTGTACTTTAGAAACTGTGTCATAGAATTTAGCATCGTTTCCAGAACCTTTTGTAGAGAATGAAAGCATTGCAACACGTGGTTCAATACCTGCAATTTTCTTTGCTGTATCTGCAGAAGCAATTGCGATATCAGAAAGTTCTTCTGCAGTTGGTTCAATGTTAATTGCACAGTCACCGAATACTGCAACTCCTTCTGGAACATAAGCGTTTCCGCATTCTGGAGCAACCATAATGAAACAAGAAGAAACTGTTTTGAAGCCTGGAGCTGTTTTAATTACCTGTAAACCAGGGCGCAATGTGTTAGCTGTTGAGTGGCAAGCACCTGAAACAAATCCGTCAGCATCGCCAGCTTTAAGAATAAGAGCTCCGTACATTGTGTGGTCTTTAAGGATTGCAGCTTTTGCGGCAGCTACATCAGCATATTCTGGTTCCCCAGTTTTTTTGTTGATTTTTCCTTCGCGAGCTTTGAATAAAAGTTCAGCATATTTATCAGCGTTAGCATCTTTTGCTGGGTCAATTACAGTTACACCAGAAAGGTCAGCATTAGAACCGCTTGCTTTAATATCGTCGTCAGAACCAATCAAGATGATTCTGGCGATTCCGTCTTTTACAATCTTTGATGCTGCTTCTACAACACGTTTATCTTCGCCTTCGCAAAGAACGATTGTTTTGTTAGCAGCTTTTGCTTTGTTCAATAATTCATCAACAAATGCCATTTATTAGCCTCGATATAAAAAAAATATAAAATATTATAACGCAAACCGGGAAATGTGAAAAGTGAAGAGTTAATAGTTGCTTTTGAAAGAATAAATCGATTTTTGACATATTGACAAAAAATGTCATTTATAACTATTATTTAAACAATTTAATAAGTGTGGTAAATTGTAATAATCATATTTATTGGAGTGCTTAATAAATGGAAAAAAGACGTGTCGTTATTACAGGTTTAGGTTGTGTTTCTGCTTGCGGAAATAATGTTCAGGATACTTGGAATAATGTAAAAAACGGTGTCAGCGGTGTAGATAAAATTACTTTGTTTGATGCTTCAAATCATCTTGTACAGATTGCTGCCGAAGTAAAAGATTTTAGTCTTGATAATTACGATATTGACCGTAAGCTTGCCAGAAAAACAAATAGAGTTACAAAATTCTTACTTGGAGCTTCTATTGAAGCGGTTGAAGATGCAGGCTTTACAAAAGAAACAATTGCCGGTTCAAATACTGGAATTGTAACAGGAATGGGAATTGGCCTTTCAGATTCAGCAGATGCTGCATATCAGATTTATTTTGATCCAACTAAAGGCGTAAATCGTATTCCTCCATTAACAGCACCTTTAGTATTGAATAATGAACCTAGTGCTAATGTTGCAATGCATTTTCAGATAAATGGACCTTCTTGGACATTATCAACTGCTTGTGCTTCTGGTACAGATGCTCTTGGCCTTGCTGCAGATATGATTAAGCTTGGTCGTATGGATGTTTGTCTTGCAGGTGGATGTGATGCAAATATTACTGGTTTTGATATTGGCTGTTATCAGGCTCTTTCAGCTTTAACTACAAAATTTAATGACAATCCTAAAGCTGCCAGCCGTCCTTTTGATAAAGACAGAAGTGGATTTGTAATGGGCGAAGGTGCAGCAGTTCTTATTCTTGAAGAGTATGAACACGCAAAAGCTCGTGGAGCTAAAATTTATGCAGAAGTTGCAGGATTTGGTTCTTCATCTGACGCATATCATCTAACAGCTCCTTGTCCAGATGGAGCAGGCGGAATTCTTGCCATGAATAAAGCTTTGGCAGATGCTGGAATGAAACCAGAAGAAATTGATTATTATAACGCACACGGAACTTCAACAAGTGCAAACGATACTGCAGAAACTGCAATGCTTAAGGCTGTATTTGGAGATCATGCATACAAACTCCACGTAAGTTCAACAAAAAGTGAAACTGGCCATATGGTAGGTGGAGCTGGTGCTATTGAAGCAATTATGTGTGTAAAAGCAATGGAAGAAAACTTTGTACCTCCAACTGCAAATCTTGATAATCCTGATCTTGAACATGGATGCGATTTGGATTACACACCAAAAACTGGTGTTGCGTGCCAGGTAAAGGCAACTGCAAGTTGTTCATTGGGCTTTGGCGGCCACAATGGATGTATTATTTTGAAAAAAATTTAACCTGCAAGGGTAAAAAATCCTTGTAAATAAAATATAAAGAGGAAAAATATGGCTGTTATTAAACCAATGGTTCGTTCGAACATGTGTCTTAATGCTCACCCAATTGGATGTGCTAAAGAAGTTGAAAATCAGATTGAATATGTAAAAGCTCAGAAGGCTAAACGTGGAACAAAAGCTTTGAA
>JAZLKI010000005.1:0-2836 GCA_045597485.1 Treponema sp. | reverse complement strand
GGATAATTTGATTAAAAGTTTGGAAAAATCATTTAATCAGGTAGAAACAGAAGATTTACGTATTTATTTAAGTGAATATCAAAAGCGTAATGATGCAACAAAACAAACTATTGATAATATCAGACGTATTTTATCCAGTTTTTTTACCTGGCTTGAAGATGAAGACTATATTCTGAAAAGTCCAGTCCGTCGTATTCACAAAATCAAGACTACAAAACAAGTAAAAGAAACTTATTCGGACGAAGCACTTGAGCGATTGCGTGATAATTGCAAAACAATTCGGGATTTAGCCATTATTGATATTCTTTCATCTACAGGTATGCGTGTTGGTGAATTGGTAAAACTTAATCGAGTCGATGTTGATTTTAATAATCGAGAATGTGTTGTCCTTGGAAAAGGCTCAAAAGAACGTGTTGTATATTTTGATGCCAGAACAAAGCTACATTTACAAAATTACCTAACCAGCAGAAAAGATGAAAATCCCGCTTTATTTGTAAGTTTGCTTGAACCTCATAACAGATTGGAAATTGCTGGGGTTGAAATAATGCTTCGTAAGCTTGGAAGAAGTCTGGAAATCAATAAGGTTCATCCACATAAGTTCAGACGAACATTAGCAACAAAGGCTATTGATAAGGGAATGCCGATTGAGCAAGTACAAAAGCTTTTAGGACACTCAAAAATTGACACAACGATGGAATATGCCATTGTAGACCAGCAAAATGTGAAGAATTCGCATAAAAAATATCTGAGTTAGAGCATTTTTCAAACATCTCGACTAATCGCAAAATCCCGATTTATCGAGATGTTTGGGGATTTGGTAAAGAATACAAAACATTGGGAAATCAAGAATTTTACTGACTGTGCTGAAATCGATACTAAGATGGTAAAAGATTTTGATAAATATGCAGATTATCCACATATTGGAATTGATAGCATTGAAAAGAATACAGGAGTGTTATCAGGATATAGAACGGTTAAGGAAGACAACGTTATCAGTGGAAAATATTTGTTTACTCCTGAACATATTATTTATAGCAAAATCCGTCCTAATCTAAATAAAGTAGCAATGCCAAATTTTCATGGTTTATGCTCTGCTGATGCATATCCAATTCTTGTAAAAAAGAATGTTACAGCAAGGGAATATCTCACCTATGTTATGAGAAGTGACTTTTATATTTCATATATTCTAACATTAAGTCGGCGAGCTAATATGCCAAAGGTAAATAAAGAACAAGTTGAAAGTTTTGATCTGCCCTTACCACCATATGAACTCCAACAACAGTTCGCTTCTTTCGTTCAACAAATCGACAAATCAAAATTTGAAATATGGAGATATCTAAAATTTAGTGATATAATGAATAAGATTGGGTTTAGATTTTATGACTAACTTTGACTTTTTATTAAATTATTCCGAATTTTCTGTATTTGCCACATTAGCTAACGAAGCTGAAAAACAATATAACAAATCTACCATGTTCTGTGGTATTGCTACTCGTAAATGTATTGAACAGGCTGTTCACTGGATGTATTCAGTTGATGGAGATTTGAAAATGCCTTATGACGACAGCATTCAGGTTCTTGTTCATGACAGTGAATTTGTTCAGATTGTTCCTGGTAATATTCAAAAAGATATTCAAATTGCAATCAAAGTTGGAAATCAAGCTGTTCATTCTAAAACAGAAGTAGAAAAATCTTTTGCCCTTTTGGCATTAAAGGCTTTGTTTAATTTTATGAACTGGATTGTTTATACTTATTCAGACAAGTATGAAACAAGACATTTTGATGAAGCTTTAATACCTGTAAATAAAGCAACAATTGTAGTAAAGAAAAATACTGATGAAATCAACAAATATAAAGATGAACTGGATGAAAAAGAAAAATCCATTGCAGAATTAAGAAAACAGCTTGCTGATTTACAGCAGTCTATTGCGACTAATAAATCAACTCCAAAAACTAACGTTCAAGTTGGATATGAAAAAATCGATGAAAAAACTACACGAAAATTATTCATTGATGATGACTTAAAGAAGCTTGGCTGGCAGTTTGACGGTGTTATGATTCAGGAAGAATATCCTGTTCATAACATGGGAGATAAGCATTCTGATGGTTTTGTTGATTACGTTCTTTTTGGTAAAGACCATAAACCATTGGCAGTTATTGAAGCCAAGAAAACCAGTAAGGATCCTAATATTGGTAAGCAGCAGGCAAAAGATTATGCTGACTGTTTGGAACGTGAGTTTGGCCGCCGTCCATTTATCTTCTATACTAACGGTTTTGATTGTAACTTCTGGGATGATTTACAGTCTCCACCACGCCGTGTAAGTATGGTATTCAGTCAGGGAGATTTGCAGAAGCTTATTGACCGTAGAGATGTAAAAGAAGATTTAAACGGCATTCAGATTAATACTGATATTACTGGCCGTGATTATCAGATGGCTGCAATTAAGGCGGTTGTACATTCTGCAGAACAGGGATTTAGAAAATTCCTTTTGGTAATGGCAACAGGAACTGGAAAAACAAGAACTGTAATCAGTTTGACTGATGTATTTACAAGAGCAAATTATGCAACTAATGTTCTTTTCCTTACAGACCGCATTCAGCTTGTAAAACAGGCTTATAGTAATTACAAAGAACATCTTAAATCTATGTCTTTGTGTAATATGCTGGACAGCCAGGAAAGACTTGCTAATAAAAATGCCCGAATTGTTTTTTCAACTTATCCTACAATTCTTAATGCAATTGATACAGATAAAACAGAAGATGGCGAAAGACTTTATACTCCTGCTCATTTTGATTTAATCATTATTGATGAAGCTCATAGAAGTATCTTTAAGAA
>JAZLKI010000004.1:0-52184 GCA_045597485.1 Treponema sp. | reverse complement strand
ATCAAGGAGTAGCATATGAATGACGTAATGAAAGAGAAAATGAACGAACTGATGAACAGAATCAGTTTAGCACTCAAAGACACAGTTTTACAACAGGGCTTTGAAGTTATCTGTAAGAAGTTAGCAGACCTTGAAAAAGAATACAAAGAGAAATGTAATAATATGTTTGCACAAAACACAATCCTGCTTCATAGAATTGATGAACTTGAAGGACAGATTGAAAAAATGAAAAACTGTAAAAACTGTAAAAATTGGAATTGGAAACACAATAAATGCGAAAAGAAATTAAAAGGTGATTGTTTCAAAAATAGTAAATGGGAGTTACCAGAATGACAGAAAAATATAAAGAATCAAAATTAGAATCGTTAATAAGACAAGATGTAGAAAACGGAACTTTTCATGCTCAAAATATTTTTAGCGATGAATACTTAAAACCTCAGTTTTATAAATATGTCAAAAAACTAGAAGTAGAAAAAGAGGAATTAAGAAAAGATAAAGATTTATTAATGCCAAGAAATATTGAGTTAGTTGGGAAAGTTGCAAGACTTGAAGAAGAAAACGAAGAATTGAAAGAAATGTTTGAGTTTGTATGTAAACAAAGATTTGGTTATGCGTGGAATATGAACAAAGATGTTTACATAGCAGATATTAAAAAAGCACTCAAAGGAGAAAAAACACAATGGGTATAACAGACAGTATAAAAGCACAAGCAGTTAGTGCATTAAGACAATGTGCAAGAGAACACGAAAAGGATATTACTCCTACATTCCATATTCGGGTATCTGATTTATGTAATGATGTTGCTGAATATGTTGAAAAATTGCAAAAAGAAAATGCAGAACTGAAAGCACAGATTGAAAAAATGAAAAATTGTAATAATTGCAGATATAACGGAAGTAGTAAAAAACAAAATGTTTGTATTTATAGTTATTGTTGTAATGATTGTAATAAAGGGGAGATGATGAAATGACAAAAGAAATTAAAGAATTAGAAAATGTTTCGGTAGAATCAAAGCAAAGACGATTATTTGTCCTTAAAGATGACAAGGGCAGATATTATTCCACTTGTTCCAGACATCATTGGACTGATGATATTAATTATGCTCAACTAAGAGCAAAAGTAGAATCAGTTGAAGCAGACGCAAAAAATCTAATGAGATATAAAAAAGAAGGACAAGTACCACATCTTACTACTTTTGAAAAACTGTATGTACAAGAAGTGGAAATTACGGAAGTTACTGAACTTAAAAAATAAAAGCAAACTATATAGTTTGAAAAAACTAATTAAAATATATATAATTATTTATAGGGGGTTAAATATGCCACGCGGTTATAGAGGAACTGGTTTGGAATGGTTGCACGTTACAATTTGGTGCAAACCTAGTGAATGGGATAAGATACAGTACGATTGGGCAAGTTCTGGAAAACAGACTGTATCTCAGTATGTGATTGACAAACTAATGGAATGTCAACCAAACCCTTTATCTGTTAGAGATAATAATGTACGCACAACTAAACATGGGGAAAAGGGTGTTGTAAAACCACTGTGTGTACCAGCGGATAAATGGGAGATTGTAAAACAAAGGGCAAATGCTTTGGGGTTAAAAGTTAGTCCATACGTTTTATCGGTATTACTTGGTTAATATTAATGGTGTACAAGAGTGTACACCATTTTAATTTAACACAAAAAAATTTTACAAAAAAAATGCAAAATAACTATTGACAAAAAAAAATAATGGTGTATAGTTATATTATAAGGTAAAAAACAAAACAAACTAAGGAGTAAGAAAATGGTTGTTAAGTTTAATGAAATGAATGAAAATCAGAAGGTTGGTTTGGAAGTATTAAAAGTAATACAAGCAAAGTGTACCACACGTTTTAATGCTTTCATTGATACAAGATTGGAACTTGCTTATCAGTGTAGTCAGATTAATCCAGTTTATGCAGATATTGCAACAAAGGTAAAATATCTTATGAATAAAATGGATTTGAACTCTGCTATGAATAAGTTCATCGAATTAAAAGGTGAAGTTGATACATCAGATAAACCAGTTCAGCAAGTATTAATTAAAAATGAAGAAGCACCTAAAACTGTTTCACCAGAAGTTGAATCACCAATGCCAGATAAGGGTTATATGGGATTGCTTGAAAAAGCACTTGCAGAAGTTGTTGTTAGAAATCAAGGTGAAACAATTAAAAATGAAATTATCGGGAACTTTGAAGAAATTGCTAAAAAGTTCATGCTTGATAATTATGGTACAGTGCAGAAGAAAATTGAAGTTGAAATTAAAGATAAAAAGGTTGAGTTTAAGGAAGTGCTTCACGAAAAGTTTGATACAGTATTAAAGTTTGTACAGATGGATGAACCAGTTTTTCTTACTGGTCGTGCAGGTACTGGTAAAAACGTTTTGTGTAAACAAGTTGCAAAAGCACTTGGACTTGATTTCTATTTTACAAATGCAGTTACTCAAGAGTATAAATTGACTGGTTTTACGGATGCAAGTGGTATTTATCACCAAACACAGTTCTATGAAGCATTTACAAAAGGTGGATTATTTATGTTAGACGAAATGGATGCGTCTATTCCAGAAGTACTTGTAATTCTAAACTGTGCAATTGCAAATAAATACTTTGATTTCCCAAGTGGAAAAGATAAAGATGGAAATGAAGTTGGTGGATTCACTAAAGCACATCCAGATTTCAGAGTTATTTCTGCAGGAAACACTTTTGGTCTTGGTGCAGACTATGAATATGTCGGAAGAAATCAGTTGGATATGGCAAGTTTGAACAGATTCGCAGTTGTAGAAATTGATTATGATAAGCAGATTGAACATAATGTAGCACAAGGAGATACAGAACTTGTAGACTTCTGTGAATCAATTAGAAAATCTGCACTAGATTCTGGTACAAGAATGGTTGTTTCGTACAGAGATATTTTACGAATCACAAAGATGAAGAATCTTTTATCACTTAAAGAAACTCTCCAGACTTGTCTTGTGAAGAATCTCCGTTCTGATGATTTAAGTTCTCTGATTAGTGGAATGAAAATCTCATCAGAAAATATATACTTCAAAACATTGAAGGAAATATTAGGGTAAGAAAAAAAAATGCTATACACTATTGACAATTAAATATTAATAGTGTATAGTTATATTAAGGTAAAAAACAAGAAGAAATTAAAAATTCGCACATGCGAAAAAGGAGTAATGCTATGGTTATTATTAAAAAAGAAGTTGAAAAACGAAAGTACGAAATTGAGCATTTCGATTCGGTTGTAGAACTTGCAAGGACTAATAAAAAAAGAGAAGTGCAATCAAACTGGAAGGGTCGTTCATTAAAAGAAGATGGTTTAGACAAAGGGTGGACTGGGGTTGAATCTGTACAACAAGCATATGACTATCTTGAAAAAGGGTGGCAAGAAGGTACTGATAAAATCAATTCAGAAGTAAATAAGTTTATTAGAACTGTTCCAAAGACAAAAAATGTTATTGAAAATCAAGTTTATGGATTTATCCCAAATGTACCACTTAGTTTATTAAATGTACCAAACTCAATGATTAATATGAAACGAGTACAACAGAAATCAAAAGTTATTTCAATTGTTTATGACAATGGTGCAAGTTGTACTGTTTCATCAGAAGAGATACTTAATGCTGGCAAGAATCTTATATCTATAATATTGCAGTTAGAAATGAATGGTTATAGAGTTGAATTAAAAGTAATTAATTCATTCTGCCGAGATGGCTATTTCGATATGTGCCTTGTAGATATAAAGAAAGCGAATCAAACATTAAATCTAAAAAAGATGATGTTTCCGTTTGCCCATTCTGCTTGGTTGCGTGTTCTTGGATTTGATTGGCAAGACAAGTGTGTGTTTAATAGATTTATGACCGCACGTGGTAGACCATATTATGCAGAACTCGATAATGAAGAACGAGCAAGAAAAGATATGAAAGAAGTGCTTGGAGAAAATACCGTTTATATAAATTACAAAATGGCAAGACGCGGAGTGGATTATTTAAAATCTATTCTCGTAGAAAATAAAAAGAACGTTGCATAACAAAGGGGGTAAAACATGTTAGCAATTGAAAAAAAAGATGCAGATTTTATCTGTAATGTAATCCGTGAGGAAATGGAAGGTTCAACAAAAGCATATGAAAAAGTTGTTGAAGAAAACAAAGAATTAAAAGCAAAAGCAGATGCTCTTGGTGTTCTTGTAGGTGATGAATCAGATTCTAAATATGTTGAATTAAAAGCAAAACTGAATAAGTCATATGAAGAATGTATTGAAAGAAATAAGAAAAAGTTTGATGAAGAAATGATTAAGTATACAAGATGTCTGGACATTCTTATGAGTGCTAAAGATAGTGCTTAACACGTTATAATTCATTTATATAATATTTCTAATAAAATTTAAGCGATGGTATGATTAATAAGTATCATCGCTTTTTTATTTCTCCTTGTGTATTGTCAATAACTGTGGTATGGGGTAAAATGTATTTATTAATCAGTACATAAAGGGGTATGCAAAAGGTCAGTAGCAGAACACTCGAAAGTATATAATAAATGGTTTCCGATTTGGAAAAAATGTAGAGATTTTATCGAAGGTGAAGAATCTGTAAAAAACTCTCCAGACAGAAGGATATATCTGCCCAAACCAGATGGAATGACTGATGAAGAATATCTGTCATACTTAAAGCGAGCAGAGTTTTATCCAGCAACCACACGTACCGCAGAAGGAATACATGGTATGATGTGGGCAAAAAAAATGATTGTAAATATTGAAGAAGAAAATCTTCTGCAGTATCTTGAAAACGTTGATGGGAAAGGAAATGATATTTATAAGTTTTCTAACGATTTAACTTGGGATGCTATGATTACATATTGGGGCGGTATATTAGTAGATGCACCGTATGGCAGTGAATTATCTCAAGCAGAAGCAGAAGAAAAAGGTGTTACACCTTATATGTCTTTTTATAAAGCAGAACAGATTATTAATGTACATACTGAAATAATAGGTAGACATGAGATTGTAACCAAGATTGTTTTGCAAGAAAAAGCACAAGTTCAGACTTCTGATGAATTTACTTACGAAGAAAAAGATAGATATAGATACTTAGGTCTTGATGAGAATAGTAATTATTTTGTACGTGTGTACGATGAATCATATAATGTTATCGAAGAAACATATCCTACAAAATATGGTGAATATTTGAAAGAGATTCCTTTCTTCTTTTTACCAAACAAAGAACCTATGCAACCAATGTTCTATCCTTTGGTATGTGTTAATAATTCTTGGTTTCATAAATCAGCAGACCTTGAAAACGGTTTACATTGGACTGGTGTACCAACTCCAGTTTGTATTGGTTATACTCCAGAAACTATGATTGATGCAGTATCTGGAAAAGAAGTTCCAAGATATGAGTTAAAACTTGGTGGTACAAAAGTAGTGTACTTTCCACAAGGAGTAACTGATGTAAAATACCTTGAGTTTAGTGGTGCTGGTTTAAGTCAGTTACAAAATGCTATGAAGGCAGATGAAGAACGTATGGCAATTTTAGGTGCTAGAATTATTACATCAGATATAAAAGGTGTAGAATCTGCCGAAACTGCTTATATTCATAGGGTTGGCGAAAACTCAGTAGTAACAACCTTAGCCAATGAATTTTCCTTTATTATATCAAAAGCACTAAGGTGTATGCTCGAATGGACTGTTGGGCATAAAATTGAATCTCAGATTTCTGTACAGATGAATACTGACTATGATTTAAGTGGCATGAGTTCTAATGATTTGACCGCAATTGTATCTGCATGGCAGTCTGGACTTATTTCTAAACACGTTGCATTTACAAATTTGCAGAAAGGCGAGATTATCCCAACTGAACTTACTTATGAAACTCATGAAGAACAGATTCTGGAAGAAAAAGAACAAACTCCAGTGCAAACTTTACCATATATGGAAGATGATAACGATGAGTAAATATAAATTAATAACTGGTTTTTATCCTAGCAAAGAAACCTCTGAAAAGATAGTAAATAAACTAAAAGGCAAAGGTAAGTCTAAGGCTAAAGTTGAGCCATATGAAGATGGTTATACTGTTGTTATTAATGAAAGTGATGATTACGAAGAAATAGACAATATGTTTTCGGAGTGTATGAAAGACAAGATTTACTGTGGTATTCTTCTCGATAGGAGTGATAAAGGAACTATTTAGAAGATAAAGAAATATTACACCAAGTATATCTTGAGAGAGTTCAGAACGGAATAATCAATCAAGTTATAAAAGATTTATATGGTGCAAACAATATTGTTTCTCACATGATAAAAGAATCAAAAGACATTGGTACAAAGATTCGTTATAACCAGATTAGAAAATATGTAAAGCAGAACGCAAAGAATCTTAAAAAAAAGATTACTGATGATACGAAGTATGAAGAATTTATAGAATATGAATTAGAAACTCAGAAGAAACTTTTTAATAAATATCTTAAAGGAAGTAATATAAACTTTAAGTTTCCAACTGTAGAGCAGGCAATCACCACTGCAACTTTTGGTCAATACACTGCATCTAGCAACTTTGAAAATTATCTTGATTCTCTTGAATCTCAGTTTTTTAATATCTGGGATAGTAATGTTCGAGAAGGATATTTAACTGGAATTAGTACCAAAGACATCGTAAATAAGGTAGTTGGAACTCAAGCGAAAAATGCAAAATTGGCAGATGCTGGTGCGATGGGGAGTTTTGTAAATTCAATTACTGCCAATACAAGAACTGCTTTACAAGCGATGGCATCAGATACTCGCAGATTGATTTACCAGCAGAATGAAGATGTTATTGATGGATATAGATGGTTATCCACTTTGGACAGACGTACATGTTTAATATGTGGGGCAAATGATGGTAAAGAAGTTAGGCATCTTAATGATTTCAAAGAACAAGTGCCACTTCATTATAATTGTCGTTGTATTATTGTTCCAGTAATTAAAGGTTTTGAAGAATTATCAGATGATTCACGTGCAAATAGTAAAGAAGGCTATTCATTTGAAGATTGGCTAAGAAATCAAAATGAAGAAGTTCAGAAAGATGTATTGGGGGTTCGTGATTTTTATAAGTTTCAGAGTGGGAAAACAATTCAGTTTATCAATAATGAAAGACTTACATTAAAAATGAACGCACGCGAAGAAAACTTATCTGATTCGCGTGTATCAACAATTGATATAAGTGATAGAATTAATGAAATCAAAATAAACAACTTAATGACTTTTGAAGAAAAAGAAAAAGAAATATGTAAATGGCTTATTGAAGAAACAAAAAATACTGGTGTTGAATCTTGTGTGATTACCGACTTGGATAATAATGTATTAATTATTAATCAAGGCGGTAAAAGTAATGTTGGATTCAGTGGTTCAGATAGAGAAAATAAAATTCTAAATAAAGCAAAAGAATATTCATTAAACTTTTATCATTCGCATCCTAGTGGAAGTTCTCTTGGTTATAATGATTTACGAATATACTCAATAAATGGGAATTATTTTGGTACTATAAACGCAATTTCTTCTGATGGAGTTTTATACC
Organism: Treponema sp.; assembly: GCA_045597485.1. Lineage (GTDB taxonomy): Bacteria > Spirochaetota > Spirochaetia > Treponematales > Treponemataceae > Treponema_D. The sequence continues at coordinate 44,608 of JAZLKI010000004.1, read as the reverse complement.
TTTCAAATATAGGTACACTTAAACCTACAGGTGAAGTTATGAAAAGCATAGAAAATGAGTGGAAATATATATATCAAACTGGGATTGATTTAATAAAAGAAAAAGAAAATTACAATGATTTAAGAATTAAATTAACTGATTTTATCATGAAAACACTTTCTGAAAAATATAATTTTAATTATGATAAGATAAAGGTGGAATTATGATTAAATTTTGGTTTGATGAAATGGATTTATTGTTGTTAAGTAAAGATGAGTATGAAAGATTTTTTGAATTAAATGATAAAGGTTTTGATGAAGGGTTAACAGAAGAGGAGTATAAGGAACTTATAGAATTAAACGAGAAAGGTAAAAAGCAGTTTTTTACTAAACTTGATAATTTATAAATATATGAGGTTTTATTATGGGTTATAAAGTTGAAAGTTTTAATTTAGACCATACAAAAGTATCTGCACCTTATTTAAGGGTTGCAGATAAGTATTATGGTAGCAAAGGTGATGTGGTAACAAAGTTTGATTTACGTATTTGTCAGCCTAATAAATCATTTATGCACTCTGGAGAGATTCATACACTGGAACATTTGTTTGCAGTTGAAAGCAGAAAGTATTTTGATAATATTATTGATTTTAGCCCAATGGGTTGTAGGACTGGGTTTTATCTAACTCTTTTTGGAGATTACAATGAATTGGATGTGTTGCCAAACATATGTGATATTATGAAAAACATTTCTGTCCGTGCAAGTAAAATCCCAGCAGTTACAGAAAGAGAATGTGGTAATTATAAAGACCATGATTTGTACGGGGCTAAAAACCTAGCATATACTTGGTTATGTGGTATTCAGCATAAAGGCTGGCATTATTAAACTGTTTACAATTATCCACGTCTGTAGTATTATTACGTTAATTCAAATAAAATATCTACGGAGTTAAATTTATGGACAAACTTAAAATCGAATGTTCATGCAAGGATTCTTTACCTTTAAAAGAATTGGTCGATTTTCAAGGCGAACTTAAAAAAAGAACTGATTCAGATATAAAAAGAATAATTAGTTCGATAGAAGAACATGGTTTTACCTTTCCATTCTTTGTATGGAAAAACGATGATAAAAACTATGTTTTAGATGGACACGGAAGATTATCTGCATTAAAAAAAATGAAACGTCAAGGATGCGAGATTCTTAATCTTCCAGTTATATATGTTAATTGTAAAGATGAATCTGATGCAAAAGATTTATTATTAAAAATTAATTCAGAATACGGAAAGATGACTAAGGAATCTATTTTGAAATTTGTTAATGGCGATTTCAAATTAGATACCAGTGATTTTGCATTATCAATTGGAAAGATTGACTTTTTCGCACGTACCGAGATTACAGAACCAACTGAATATAATCCAAGTGCTAATCCATTTGAAGATTCTTTTGACGAACCATTTAATTCTAGTTTCGCTGATGCTGAAAATGAAAGGTTTAATTCAGAACCAGAGTTTGTACCAGAGAGTGAAATTATTGACTACCCTCAAACAACAATTCCAAATTCAGTAATTGAAGAAACTTTACCTAATGGAGTTGAAGATGACAGATACTCTGAACCATCTCAGCCACAGTATCTGGAAAAACATACTGTTGCTCCACCAGAACGTTATTTTCTAACATTTAACGAAATTCAATTTGAAACAACTGAACAAGAATATTTAATGTTTAGAGAGTTTCTTTCTGAATATTATAATGAAAAAAACACCACAATAGGAGTTATGTATGAGTTATTCAAGAAGTTCGCTTAATATAAATTGTAACGCAAAAGACTACTTACCTTTTAATAAATTAAAAGATTTTCAAGGTACATTAAAACTGCGTGATGCAAGTGATTATGAAAAGATTGAAAATTCATTTGAAAAACATGGTTTTGCATCTCCATTTTTTGTGTGGAAAGAAAATGATAACAACTGGGTTCTTGATGGGCATGGAAGATTGCAGACATTAAAAATTATGGAAAAACGCGGTATTACAATACCAGAACTTCCAGTTGTTTATGTTAATTGCAAAGACCGAAAAGATGCCAAAAAACTCCTTCTTAAACTAAATTCAAATTTTGGTAAAATGACAAAAGAAAGTGTAATTAAGTTTATTGATGGAGATTTAAATCTCGACTTATCTAGTTATGCTTTACCATCAGATAACCTTGCGATTTTCAACAGAATAAGCGAAGAAGATTTTAAAATTCCTTCCAACTTTGGTTTTGTTCCACCAGAAGAAAATCCAATGTTCAAGTTTGTTGATATTAAGGATGATGAAAATAAAATTAATAGTCAGCACTTACCAACGAATCGTTCATATCCCGATTGTTATTTCAGATATATGAAGATACGATTCTGTACTACACAAGAAGAATATAAATTATTCAAAGATGCTTATGCAAGTTATGTAAAAGCAAATAATACAGATAAAGGATTTATTTATGCAGTACTCAACAGTTAAGATTGACAGTTTAACTCCAGCGAGTTACAACCCAAGAAAAATTGACGAAGAATCATTAAAGTATCTTCGTGAATCAATGGCAAAATTGGGAGATTTAATTCCAATTATTGTAAATAAAGAAAACAATGTCATTATTGCAGGGCATCAGAGAACCAAAGCCATGAAGGCAAACGGTACAAAAGATGTTAATGTATTCTTTGTTTCAAATGTAAATCAAGCAGATGAAATTATCTTCAACCAGATGCACAACTATCAAGATACAGATGCTAACTGTGAAGGATATATTGATGAATCTGGACTTGATTATGGTTTCCAAGAAGTAGACTTTAACCGCTTTACAATTAACAAGGCAAATCGTGTTATTGAAAAAGAAATCAACCGTATTATCTCAACATATGGAAATGTTCTTACTGCAGTTTGTTGTAAAGGTGAAGTAATCATTGGAAACAATTATGTGGATTGTTGTGTTTTAAGAAAATGTAATCCAAATGTTTATATTTTACCACCAGAGAAATATGAGATGGCAAAGTATTACCTTTTAAAACGTTATGGTAGATTCTCGTACGATGGTCTTAAAAAAGAAAGTTATGTACAAGGCACTGCTCAGCCACAAAGAAAGATTACAAAAGACGGTAAAATGGTAAATAAGTCCAAACTGTACAGTACATTGGTTTTTCCAAATCTTGAAAATATTCGTGGAAAACGCGTTCTTGATTTCGGTGCTGGCAGGTTGGTATGGGCTAGAAAACTTGGAGAGTTTACTGATGTAACTGCGGTAGAGTTTTTCCCAACAGATAGAAAATCTATTGACGTTGCTTTGGGTAATCAGTTGATTGATTACTTCTGCAAATCTGTAGAACGTGGCGGTCTGTTTGATTATGTAATTAATGAATATGTAATCAACTCAGTTGATTGTAAAGAAGCGGAAGATGCAGTTATGGGCTGTCTTAATGCTTTCTGTAAATTAGGTGGTACATTATACTTTGGTACAAGAATGATTACAAAACTTGAACTTGCAGAAAGAACTGGCGGAAGATTGTCAGATTCATGGGATGCTAGATACTTTGATGAAAATCTTTTCTCTGGAGTATATCGAGAAGGTCAGTGGTATTATCAGCACTTCCATACAAAAGAATCATATTACAAACTTATGGAAGAAAACGGTTTTAAGATTCTTGAGTTTGAAGATTTAGACCACAATGCTCAGTCAATCTGTATAAAGGTTCGAGAACTTCCAGTTGAAAAGAAAATTAAATCAATTGCTTATGAGTTTAATTTACCGCTTCCAAATGATAAACGTTATAATAGGCATGAAGAAGTAATCGAACTTATGAAACGTAAAAATTTATTGTAAAAATAAACTATTGACAATAAAAAAATAAAATGTTATAATAATTATCTATAGACAAAAAAAAGGGGGTAAACATGGTTTCTTTAGAAATGTCTAGGATTGATTCTTATAACATTTTATGGCTAAAGTATGTTGATGATGTTGATTTATCACAACATTGTATGAAATGTTTAATTGGTGCTAAATCCAAAAAAGTCAATCCAAATTTTTGGAGTGGTAAAGTTGATTTAGATGAATCTAATTCAGAGTACTTTTACCTATGCGGAGTTGTATATCCGTGGGATTGGGCGAAAAATTTTCACTGTGCTTTTAGGAAAAAAGAAGGTGCAAGTTTTGAGTACAAATTCAGAAATACTTGGATTAAGGTAGAAAATGCCGAGCAAGTTCCAATATCAGCAAATGATATTGATATGACGAATATCAAGGCATCGAATCGCTTGTATTCAACTTGCAGAAACTGGCAGTTTGCAAACTGGTTTAGAAAAAAAGTAAAACCAAAACGCAAGAAAACCGAAATTCAACAGTTTGAATTATTCTAAAAATAGTGGCATGTATTAAATATGAATTAGTACGTGCCTTTTTTATATCTTAAAGGAAAAGGGGTAGCGAAAGGGCAAGAACAAAAGGTGCAAAAGGAGTTAATAATCGTTACAACATTGATAAGATGATTATTAAAATCCGAGAATATACAGACAAATCATCACTTCCAATATTAAAAGAAGTGTGCTTGGAAAATGAATGGGATTATGATTACGTTATTCAGTTACAGAGGGAAAATCCAAAGTTACGTATTGAAACTAAAAGATTACTTACAAAGAAAGAAATCCTTTTAGAAAAAGCATTGTATACTGGAGAAAATAATTCTGGTTTCATTTTTTCACTAAAGCAGTTAGGTTGGAAAGACCAGCCAGACCCATTAATTATCAACAATACTATTCAGAATAATCAAGGCGGAAACCGTTCTGACAAACTCAAGAAGGTATCTACAGAAACGTTAGAAGAACTTGAAGATTTGTATAACAATATGGAACTTCAAATTGGCGAAGAAGATGATGAAGGTCTTGATGATAAAAACTCGGTCTAGTAAAAAGGTTTGTCGCACATGGTTAAATATGAAGATATAGAACGTGATAAGCCTATAATTAAAAAGTTATTGGCACAAAGAAAGCATGAAAACTTTATTAAATATTGTTGGCAGAATAACTCAGAACCGCTTTCTGTTGGTTTGCACACAAGAGAGTTGTGTAGACTTATTGATGAAGCATTTGAAACTTTCAGAAACGGTGAGTCGGTGTTTTTGGTTGTAACAATTCCTTTTAGACATGGAAAGTCAGATTGTCTGTCAAGATATTTACCAGCACATTTTCTTGGAGAGTTCCCAGATTGTGAAGTTATGTTAGCAACATATAGTTTAAGTCTGGCACAAGGTTTCTCAAGATTTGGTCGTGGATTAATTCGTACAAAAGAATATAAAGAATTATATCCAGATGTTGATATTGCAAAAGATAGTTCATCAATTCAACAGTGGGGTATTCAAGGACATCTCGGTGGTGTAACCGCTGGTTCTATCTCTGCTGGACTTACTGGTAAAGGGTATCATTTAGGTCTGTTGGATGATTATTGTGGAAGTAGGGCGGATGCTGAAAGTGAAAACTTACGTAATACCGCTTGGGAGCATTTCACAAATGACTTCTTTACAAGACGTGCTCCAAGAAGTATTACTATTGTTCTTGCTACTCCATGGCACACTGATGATATTATCGGGAGAATCAAACAGAGAATAGACCCAAACTCACCCAAGTATGACCCACATTTTCCTAAGTTTAAGGTTGTATCATTTCCAGCAAAAAATGGAGATGTTGATATTAAAGTAAGAAATCGTGAGAAGTATGGTGATAATTTGTACCATGAAGAACACGTACATTATGACTATCTTTTCCCAGAACGATTTTCTCCAGAATGGTATGAACAACAATTTGCTTCACTTGGAGATTATGCAAGTTCTGCATTATTACAGTGTAATCCTACTATCAAAGGTGGTAATCTGCTTAATCTTACCAAGATGGTTGTACATCATAATATTAATGATTTCCCTAATATTAAGTTTTATAGAATATGGGATTTAGCCCATACTCAGAAACAAACCCAAAAAGATGACCCAGACTGGACATCTGGTACATTACTTGCGTACAGAAAAGTTGATGGTGATAAATGGGAACTATGGGTAAAAGATGTTGCCCGTATTCGTGCTAATGCTCCAGAGAGAGATAATTTCATCAGAGCAGTTGCTGAGAAGGATGGTGTCAATGTTACCATAGCGGTAGAAAACTCTATTGAATCCAAAGATGCGTTAAATCATTTGCAATATATATTTAACGGAAGAAGAATCGTGCGTGGTATAAATTGCAAGGGTGATAAAGTATCAAGAATGTCTTATGTAGAACCAATCTTTGATGGTGGTAATGTACACTATTTAAGTGGCGGTTGGAATCTTGATTGGATAAACGAACTGAAAGAGTTTCCAAGTGGTAAGCATGATGACCAAATTGATAACCTTTCTGCAGGTTACGAATTATGTTGCAATAATAACGGTGCACCAATTATCGGTGGTATAAGTGGTTGGTAAAAAAATAAACTATACACAAAAAATAAAAAAAAATATCAAAAAACTATTGACAATTAAAAATTAATAGTGTATAGTTATATTAAGGTAAAAAAAACAAAACACTATGAAAATAATTTAGTGGGGGTAAAGCACTATGAGAAAAGACATTGTAAACATTGTATCTTATTATGCAATAAAGCATGGAAATTCGTTTAAAGAATGTTGGGATAGTTTGTACAAGCAGTACAATAAAATAACTTGCAGAAATGTACGTTTAAGAATGGTAAAAACAAAAGCAAAATCTATTCTTGATGTTATCGAAAAGGATAATGATTTGGCAACATTAAAAACATTAGCAAAAACAATGTTTGTAGTTGCTTAAATTAATTTCGCACGTACGAAAATAAGAAGTACGTGCTTTATCTGGGGGTTAACAGATGGAAAAACATTATGAAGTTATAAAAGATGACGAAGGTAAAATTGAAGTTGGTGCAACTAAAAATCTTTTACGAGAAAGGAAAACAGTTGTTTACAAAGGCTGGGTGATGACCGCAGAAGATAAATTCAAAGGTGTACATGACGGAAGAATTTGGATTACCGCTATAAAAGGCGAACAGAAAGATGAAGATGATACACTTACTTATCTTCTTACAAGAATTGATGAAAAAGAAGGAATTATAGAATGATTTGTTGTATATGTCAGAAAGAATTTGAAGGTTATGGCAATAATCCACAACCTTTAGATGTAAAAGGTGAATGTTGCGGTACTTGTAATATGCAGTACGTAATTCCAGCAAGGGTATTTGGTGTACATACAGTTACACTTCCAAATAAGGTAAAAACAAACGAAAAGGAGTAGTGAATGAAATACGAAAGAAAGTTCACAGTAAACGGAAAATCCGTTGAAGATTTTTGCGAAGGTTCAGTAAAACAGAATCTTGTTTTTAAGGATGAAGAAACTGGTAAGGAATACCGTTCATTCTATGATATGGTGCGTACACAGGCTGAGTTAAATGCAGTCGGTACAGAATCTACTGGCACAACTGCTTATCATAGAACTGCACCTTATAGCAGATTCTTTTATACAGATGGTGTTGCGGAGTTTGTTGAAACTCATAAGGCATATTGGTTACTTGATGTAATAGAATCATATATTGCGGAAGTGTGTAACGTATTGCCCCGTACAAAATCAAACGGTGAATACGAGTTCTGTGAAAATGAAAACGGTGTGGATAACTTCTTGGTTGTAAGTTTGATTAAACTCTCAGATAACTCTGCGGTTTTTTCAATCGAACATGAAGATGGGGAAGGTAATTATGATGAAAACTTGTACAACAAAACAGTTGCTTTTCAGTACATTCCGTTCACAGATATTGATGTAGACCATGTGGAATGGTTTATCGAAAGCGGTGTTGTTTTATTTTCAATGGAACATTAAGGAGATTTATATGACAAAGGAACAGATTTTAGATGTATTTCGTACTAGATGTGAAGAACTTGGTACAGTAAAAAGGATGAATATTGCAGTTTTGAATCGGTTAGTCGATACTCTTTCAAAGAAACCAGATATGACAGAACAAAAGGTTATGGATGCTTGTAAAAATCCAACTAAAATGATGTCTTTATTACGATAGGTGATATATGAAAAATTACGAATTAGAGTTTGATGAAATCCTTAAAGATGAATCGTATGAAGATTCTGATGTAATCCATGAAGCAAAAAGAATCATTAAAGAAATGCAGTTTCAGTTATCCTTAAAGAAAATGGTTCTTGTAGATTGTGATGACAATGAAGCCTATGGGGTATTATCTGTTTTAGATAAAACTCCACATCAAGTACAAGAAGAAATCAATAAGATAAAATCTGAATTAGAATCTTCATGGACAACAGAAGATGTTATTGCAAGACTTCCAAAAGATTGGAATGTTATGTACGAAAGTACATTTAATGGAGATATGTTTTATGGCACAGTCAGAATATAAGGTTGGTGATAAGATTAGAGTTATCGAAATGGTTGGCGAACCAGATTACTCTGGAAGAATAGGTATAATTCAGAGTGTTGATAGTATCGGTCAGTTTCATGGAACATGGGGCGGTCTTGCAGTTCAGCCAGATAAAGATACTATCGAATTAATTAGTGATTAAGCAGTGCTCCTACTGTTTTATTGATATTTTACCTTGCACGTACAATTTATCTTGATTGGTGAGTTGTACGTGCTTTTTTTGTTTATATATTGCTAGAAAAAATTTAACAAAAAAAATACAAAATAACTATTGACAATCAACATTTAATGGTGTATAGTTATATTATAAGGTAAAAAACAAAAGCACAAAGGAGTAAAACTTATGGAAAAATCAATTCAGAAAATTATTAAAGAATCTGCTTGTAATGAAGAAGTTTGGGTAACTGTAGATGAACAGTTTGGTGATGATGGAATTAATTATTTATTCAGTATTAATTTTTCAGTAGAACAGTAGGGGGGTAAAAAATGCTTGTTAAAAATATTATTGATTCAAAATGGGAAGATATTGTAAACAAATGGGATAATGATTTCTGTTTAAGTAATTGGTATTCAAACCCATGTGTTATTGAAGTTCATGGTGGAAAAGAATTTTCATTTATGTATACAAGAAAATTTATGACAAGAAATGAAATGTTTTATATAACAATTCACCCAAAAGACGATGATGAGACAAAGGTTATTAAATTTGAAAACAGAGTTATGGGTGCAGAGTGGGATTTCAATATGACATTAAATATTGAATCAACAATGATTAAACTTAGAAAGTTTATGCTCGATATTATGGATTATGTTGCAGAGTGTAAAGAATTAATTTCTTCAAATAATATTGAAAAATGGTAATTAAAATCCACCCGTAAGGGTGGTGGTAAAAACAAATAGTGGGGTAAATGCTATGGAAAAATCAGAAATTGAAAATCAGAGAATCTGTCAGAAATTAGTTGAACGTGAAGTCTATTGTTGTATGACTTCTGAGGTTGAGTATATGTTGCGTACACAGTACAACAATAACGACCCAATAATCACTGATGATGACATTAGAAATCAGTACAACCCAGAAACAGACGAATGTGCAGAAGTATTTGAATGGTGGGCAGTATCAGATTGGTTAGGTGAAAAACTTGCTGATTATAGCGAAGTTGTAATTGATAGTGTGTGCGGTAAAACATACTGGGGCAGATGTACAACTGGTTAGATGATTTCTATGGATGGCATAATCAGACAGATTGCTAGTGATATGGAAATCTTGGTTGGTCAAAAATATTCTTGGGAAGAAAAATAGGTGGTTTATATGAAAATGTATTTTATTGATACTTTGAATAACAAGGCAGAAGTTGTCGATTGTGATGGTAAGTTACAATCCTTATATAATCTTATCTGTTGTGAATATATTGAAATTGTTGAACGTTCGATAAATGGAGTACGTTGTAATATCATCTGTGATGAAGAAGGTAAGTTGCGAGGTGTTCCAAAAGTATCTGGAGTTATGATGGATGGTTCTGATTATTTTGTAGGAAACTTACTTATCTGCGGTTTATCCAATTCAAAAGGTGATTTGACTGGATTGAATGTGAATGATATTAAGAAAATTGAATATAACATCTTGGATTTAAAATGTGGTCTTGAAACAAGAAAAGTTGTTGCTGGAATTAAATATTAACTCCTAGTATTTTTTACCTTTGACCCGCTTATCGTTATGGTAGACGGGTCTTTTTATTTTAAATAGTATCGGTTTTCGCACATACGAAAATGTTGACATAATCTCTCCCGTTGGTGTATATTTATGTAGACAGTTGAAGTCCAACGGACTAGCCAAAGGTGAAAAGACTGTAAATCAATTTACAAAGTAAAGAGGTTTTAAACTTATGTTAGACGCAGAGTTTTTGAACGGTATCTTCTCAAATGAAGAAACATCGGTGGATGATAAGATTAAATTAATCTTATCTGAAAGTGAAGCAGATAATCGCGGTCTGATTCAGAAACGAGATGAATTGCTCGGTAAAGAAAAGAAGTACAAAGAGCAGATTTCCGCTTTTGATACAGAACGTAATGATTTCACAACGAAAATTGCTGGTCTGGAAGAAGAATTGAAAAAAAACTCTCCAGAACAACACAAGCAGTTTTATGAATCACAGTTAGCAGAAAAACAGAAGAAGTTTGATGCAGACCTTGAAACTGTACGTGGTGAAAGAGATTTTTACAAGGCATCACACCTTAAACGTTTACAAGACGATGCAATTGCAGAAGGTACAAAAGACATTCAGTTCATTGAAGGGCTTAAAAATGGCTTTATTGCAACTGTTCTCATGCAGAACCAGTTTGAAGCAAAAGACATTGATGGTCAGATGATGTTCTTGAATAGACAGAACAAAACCATTCAAGATGTAATTCATGATTTCAGTCTTAGTCCAGAAGGAAAAGCATATATCAAGAATCCAACTTCGGGCAGTTCTGCACATAATACATCTTCTAATTCTAGTGGTTCTGGTTCTTCTGCAACAAGTACTCTCACTCGTGAGCAGTATGAAGAATTAGTAAAAGACCCAGCAAAGTTTGCTGAGTTCAGAAACACACATAAAAACTGGTCTGTACAAGGCTAGTAAAAACTAGAAAAGGAGTTTCACAAGGAACGAATTAAACAACCTTATTCCAACACTTTACAGTGCTTTGGATATTGTATCTCGTGAATTAGTTGGTGTTATCCCAACTGCAACTATTGATGCAAAAGCATCTGGTGTATCAATCGGGCAGACTGTATATGTACCAATCACTTCTAAAGCAGAAGTTGAAGATGGTGGTGCATCTGCTGATAATCCAGCACCAACTTCGGAAGGAATCGGAACAACCGATATTACTATTACAAAATGGCGAAGAGCCAAAATGACATGGACTGGCGAAGAACAGAACGCAATCGCTGGTATCATCAATCCAGTTCTTGCTCAGCAGTACGCACAGAAAATGCGTGCAGTTATCAATGAAATGGAAGCAGATGGTGCTAATGCTTTGATTGCTGGTGCTTTAGCATCTGGTAATGTTCTTGGTACTGCTGGTACAACACCATTCGCAACAGACCTTAAAGACTTGACTGCTATGTACAAGAAACTTGTTGATAATGGTGCTCCAACAGAAGAACTTGAGTTCGTAATGAACACAACTGCTGGTATGAATATGCGTAACCTTACACAGTTACAGAAAATAAACGAATCTGGAGATGAAGGACTTCTCAGACGTGGTGTACTCGGTAACTTGTTTAAGTTCAATATCCGTGAATCTGCTGGATTCAGTTCACATGTAAAAGGAACTGGTACTGGTTATCTCGTAAACGGACTTGCTAAAAAAGGTTCACATGTTATCGCTATTGACACTGGTTCTGGTGCATTCAAGGCTGGTGATATTGTAACATTCGGTGATGACCCAACACAGTATGTAGTAAAAGATGATGCTCCAACTGGTGCAACATCAATTTATCTTATCAACGAACTTGTAAAAGACGTTGCTGATAATACTGCCCTTACAATTGGTGCTAACTATACTGCATCTGCTGGTTTTGCACGCGGTTCACTTATTCTTGCAAACCGTTTACCATTAGTACCTGCTGGTGGAGATAACTGTAAAGACCGTGTAGTAATTACTGACCCAGTTTCTGGTATTGCATTTGAAGTTGCTCTTTGGGGCGGTGCTTATCAGAACACAATGACATTCTCAACTTGTTGGGGATGGAAGAACATCAAGGGCGACCACTCAGTTGCTTTGCTTGGTTAGTGATTAAATCGCTTTACGATAACTACCATTTGCGTTATTATTTGATGTGGGTGGTAGTTATTTTTTTAAGGAGATACTATGGCTACAGTAAGAATGAAAAAAGGTTCTGTTTATGCAGATGTTTTTGATTCACCAGAAACAATTAGAAATGCACAGTTAGAAGGTTATTCTCTCTGTGATGAAAAACCAATTGACACAGTTGTGGAAGAAGCAATTGTAGATGCCTTGAAGGTTGAAAACAAGGCTGAAAGTCAGACGGATGAACAGAAGATTGTTCATAAAAAGACTAGTAAAAAATAGTATAAGGGGTGTACAGAAATGATAGTTGAAGATGGAACTGGATTAAATAACGCAAATAGTTACGTAGAATCTGGATATGCAGATGACTACTTTTCTGTACGTTCTAATGAATTTTGGGCTAGCCTTGAAGAAGAAAAGAAAGAAGCATGTTTAATCAGAGCAACAGATTATATTGATTCTGCTTTCAAATGGCTTGGTACAAAAAAGACACAAGAACAAGCATTAAAGTTCCCAAGAAAAGATTTAATTGACACAGATGGATATTCTGTTGAAGGTATTCCTAATGTATTAAAAATGGCAGTCTGTGAATGTGCCTTATTGATTTCTAAGGGTACAGAGATGTTTAAGAAACAATCTGATAAAGGTGCAGTAACATCTGAAACAATCGGTATATTATCATTCAGTTACGATGTATCACAGAAAATCAAAGACAGTTCAGTTTACGATTCAATTAATCTCAGATTACGTGGATTGTATGAAGATACTAGCAAGCCAAAGATTTATTCTGGCAAGGTAAGTAGGGCCTAATGGATTATTCAGAATACCAGCAGATAGTAATTGAAAAACTTACAGAGTTTGGTTCTGATTGCAAGATATTAAGAAAAGGCAATAAAGAACATTATGATGAAGAAACCAATTCGTATGTAAATGATTATGAAGAAATAATGGGAAAAGCAATCCAGTCTACATATGATATAAGATTTGTAAATGGTACAACAATTCAGACTGGAGATGTTAGATTTATGGCATATTTTCCCAAAAGACCACAAAATACAGATTTTATTGTGTTTGGTGGTAGAACATTAGTTATTGTAAACGTTGCTCCAATGAATATTGATGGAGTTACAGATATATATTATGACATTCAAGCAAGATAAGGAATATTGAGTATGAGTGGAAAAAATGATAAAAAGATACGTAGAATCATGAATAAGCAGTACAGAGAACTTTCTGTAAAAAAACAAGAAGTTGCTCAAGATGTGATTCGTGAATTAATGTGTGCACCTTTTAAGTACAGATTCAAGTTTTGTATGAGAATCTTATTTGGAGGAAGAAAAGGGGTAAATGGAGTTTAGACTTAGTAAAATATGCTAAGCAAAAAGAACTCGAAATAGATACTGTGCGTAAAAAAGTAGCCCTTGAAATTTTTACACAAGTTGTACAGAAAACACCAGTGGACACTGGGAGAGCAAGAGGAAATTGGCTGATAAGTGTAGGTCAAGATACTACTGGTGAAGTATCACGGGATGATAAAAAGCCAAAAGGTTCAAAGCCTAGTTTTTTATCTCAAGAAGCATCTAAGTTGAACGGTTGTAAGGGAGATGATACAATTTACATCTGTAATAATCTTCCGTACATTAAGAGTCTGGAATACGGAAGCAGTAAACAAGCACCAAGCGGAATGGTTGGCTTAACGATGGCTAACATTAGGTCAAAGATAGATAAGTTTATTAGTGAGGAAGTTGGGAAATGAAAGACATTGAAATTAAAAAATCATTCATTAAACGTTTCAACAGTCTTAATGTTTTTTCTAAGAAGAACTTTCTAATTGCTGACATTCCTACTTCTAAGTATGTTGTAAATGGTTCATTCTCAGAAGGTGATACTGTTATTTCTGTATCAAGTGGTAAAGGTACAATTCTTAAGGGTTGGTATGTTTATTTTGGTAAAGACAAAAATAAGTTGTATGAAGTAAAAACAGAATCATCTGGAGATACTTTAGAACTTGTTACTCCGCTTGTATCAACTGTTCCTGACTTATCAGAAGTAAACGTAATTGCTACAAGTGAATTTAATAATGTTTCGTACAGAGATAACAGATTGTTCAAAATCCCATCAGATTCAAGATATTTTGTTGTTTCTTTCGTTATAGATGAGCCAGAAACAATTGGTATGTACGAAACTGGTTTGCAGAGATACAGTGGATTCTTTCAAATTGATATATGCACACCTAAAGGAAAGGGTGAAGAAGAAGCAAATAATAAGTTTACATGGATTTGTAAATTATTTGCAGAAGGAACTTCTTTCGATGATGTTGAAGTAGACAAAGTTTACAGAGCAACATCTGATGAGGAAGATGATGTTTACCGTACAGTAGTCAGAGTTAATTTTTTCTCTGATATTGATAATAATGAATAGGAGATAAGATAAGGTCAAAAGCAATCACTCATAAGATTAAGACCCAGATGGCAACCTACATCGTGAAAGAAAGTGATTTGGAAAATGCTACAGTAGACAACCCAGCACATCTTAAAGCACTTCGTCTTTCAGATAACAGTGTTGAAGGTGAAACTGCAACTCTTGAATCTGATGTAATCTTGCCAAATACACGTATTAAATCTGTACCAGAAACTGGTTCACAGAGTTCATCTGGTTCAATCGAATCTGAATGGAATGTTGATGAACAAGATGATTTAATCGCAAGTGCTATGTGTGGAACTTGGGAAGAAAATGAGGATAAGGCAGAAGAACTTGGTGCAGAAAGTGTAAAAGAACTTGTACTTGGTACTTCAAAAGATGTTTATGCACTTATTAAATATTTCGACCAAGACCCAAAAGAATGGCAGGTTTATACTGGTATTCAAGTAAATCAGATGTCAATTACAATGGCATTAAACAGTTTTGTAAAGATGTCATTTGAATTGCTTGGTTCAAATAACCCAGAAAGTGTTGGTGTAAATCCATATGCAGATTCTAAATATGAATATGACGTAGCACTTACAACAAAGGCTTTCAAAACATTGGCTGGTTCTCTTGAGATTGGAGATTCAGAATCAAATCTTGTTGCTTTAAGACAAGCACCAAACTTTGATTTATCAATCAACAATAATAAAGAATCGACAGATGCTTTGTTTGAAACAGAATCTATCGAACAGTCTGATGGCGATTTTGATGTTTCTGGAAATCTTGAAATCTGGAAGGCTGATGAAATTGGTATGAGTATCAAGAACGATGCAATTAGGGGGGCAGATAAAGTTATTTCTGTATCTGTATACCGTGATTGGTACGATGTATCGGATTCAAAGAGTAAACGTACAACATATGAAATATTGTTGCATGCTCACTTCACAGACCCTACAGAACCAAAGGATGGTAACAAATTTAAGGTTGCCATTCCATATACAGTGAACATTGAAAACGGAATTAAGTTCACAAAGGTTGTAAAAGAAAATTAGGTTGATGTTCGCCTAAATGAACAAAGGTTCTTTTGCTAGTTCTTCCGTGATTTCCTTGATAGAACTAGCATCAATTTTGTACGTGCGGGGTAAAGTAACGGTATCTGGCAAGGCTCCTTTCCTTGTGTAAGTTGGTTCAACTCCAACCCCCGCTACCTATGACAGTTGTTTTATACACTGTAAACAATATCTATATCAGTCGAAAGGAGAATAGACGATTATGGCAGATTTAAGCGAATTTGCAACAAAAGACAATGCAGACGAAGGAAGATGGTTTCCAGTAAAAGTATGCGGTAAAAAACTTCCAGTTGCACTTTTAATTTATGGAGATGATTCTGATACAGTGCGTGAGTACACAAAAAGAAAACTCAGAAAATTAAAAATCGGCAAGAGTGGAAGCACAGACATTGATGAAGATACTCTTGAAGAACTTATGGACAGTAATGAAAATGTTACTTGTCGAATTGGTGGAATTGTATCATGGGATTGGAAAAAAGACCGCGAGGTTAAAGATGACCCAGTCGTACTTTTTGGTAGAGAACTTAAGAATGATATGTCATCGTACAACTTCCTTGTTGACAAACTTCCAGCCATTAAAGATTTTGTACTTGAGAAATCAAATGACAGAAACAATTTTTTAGACTAAAGGAAAAAGAATTACAGAAAGCGGTTGAACAGTTCTTTTTCCTGCACTATCCAACAAGTAGAAAAGTAGGTAATAGATTTATCTCCAAAAGTAATGCTGAGGATAGGGAAGAAATCATAGAAAGTCTTGGAAAGGAATACTTTGAGCAAAACAAGGATTATGACAATCTTCGTGAGCCAAGTGTTCCTTTTTGTTTTTTATGGTTGTTCAACACATTTACTGAATTGTATCAGTTCTGTGGCGAGAGTATGACATGGACACAGATTCATGCTTATTCTCAATTAAGAAAGATAGACTTTACCCAAAGTGAATTAGACTATATACTTATGATGAACAGTTGGGCAAATCATCAGATTAGAATTATGAGAGATGAATGTGAAGCCAATAACGAAGAAGAAGAAAAGGAGTAATTAAGGGCAGATATAAGCAGACTTGTTTTGGAAGTAGATTCTAAAGGTGTTGTTACCGCCAGTGGTAATCTTGAGATTTTCTCTAAAAAGACCAAAGATGCCGAAAAAAGTGCTGGTACATTTGATGATACTTTACGGAAAATAAGTCCATCTGCACTTGCTTCCGTTGCTGGGGTAACTGCTCTCGTTGGTGCAATAAAAGGTTTGGTTGGTCTAAGTGGGAAAATGACACAGATGGTTTCTCACTTTGAACAGACTGAGGTTGGACTTGGTACAGTTCTTCAAGATGCTCAGAAAGGTAAAGAACTCTTTGAAAGTTTACGTAAATTTTCTTTTGATACAACTTTTGGTGTTGATGAACTCGCAAGTGCTAGTACACAATTATTAAACGTTGGTATTTCTACAAGACAGTTGCAAGGTGATTTAAAAATGCTTGGGGATTTGGCTGGCGGTAATAAGGTTAGGTTTGCAGAACTTACAGATATATTTGCTAAAATTAATAGCACTGGCAAGGCTACATCAATCCAGTTACAACAGATTGCTAATAGAGGAATCCCTATTAATCAGACATTAAAACAAATGGGTGTTGTTGGTACTGCAAGTGCAAAACAGATTACAGAAGCCTTCCAGAAACTTACTTCTGAGGGTGGACAGTTTAATAATGCCATGAACAACATTATTGATACTATTGAAGGTAAAGAAGGGTTCATTACTGATACTTTCAAAGAAATACTTGTAAACTTCTCTGATGCCAGCGGTTTGACAGATTTGTACAAGTCTTTACTTGATTCGGTTTACAGTGCTCTTGAAAACATCAATAAAGGTCTCGCTAAAATTAATGAAAGCCCAATTCTCAAGGCACTGTTGCGAGGTGCTATTGTTGCCAGTTTAGTAACTCTTGTTAGTTTAATAGTAGGTAGTCTTATTCCAAAACTATCTCTTGTTATTGGTAAACTTACTACTATTGCAACATTAAAGGCTATGATTAGTCCAACTGCACTTATAGGACTGGCGGTTGGTGGTCTTGTTGCTGGATTAACTTTGGTATCAGAAAGCGAATCTGAAACAGAAAAAGCAACACGAAAGGCAAACGAAGAATTAAAAGAACAAATTAAACTTCTCAAAGAACGTTATGAAGAACAGAAAGAAGATTCTTCTACAAAAGAGTATGATAAAATTAATACACGAGAAGAACTTCTTAAGAATCAGATTAAAAAGGCTCAGAACGATTATGAATATTATAAGTCTAATACTGGTATTGATGACTGGGATGGATTTTATGCTACTGAAATGACTAACAGTCTTAATCAGTTAAGGGATTATCAAAAGCAGTTACGTGAACTTCAAGGTTCTATGTCATACTATCTTGGTAAATCGGAAGAAGCCCACAACAAGTGGATTGATGATACTATTTCTAAACTTGAAATTGATTATAAAAATGCACAGAATGATATTGCTACTGCATGGGCTGAAATGGATGATGCAAAAGTTGAAAAACTTGAGGAAGAATACAAAAAGTTCAAAGAAATTGCCACAATGAACACTAGTGCAGAAATTGTAACAAATGCCAGCGGTCAAACATCATTAAAATATAACAATGACTTTAGCAAAGAAGAACTTGATAAAACAAATAAAATTCTCTCGAAGATTGAAAAAGAAATCAAAGATGCTAAAATTAAAAACTGGAAATCTGATTTTGAATCAGTAACAACAGATTATCAATCTTGGATTCTTAATCAAATGAATGTAAACATTGATGACGAATTAAAAAAGATTGCAGATGGAAAATATAGTCAGTATTTTTACAATAAAGATGAAGCAAATCGTTATGGTAAGGCAGAAGGGCAGTTTAAAAGCAATAGTGTTGGTACTGCCACTCTTTTACAAAATGCTCTTAAAAACGATTGGGCTAAGTTTGCTAATGAAGGTAACTTAGCAGACCTTTTAGGTGTAACAAAGTCTGATACATTAAAATCTCAATCAGACAATCTTAAAACTACATTATTTAATCTTGTAAAGTATGCTGATGTTGCTCAAGAAGATGATAAAGATGGTCGCTGGAAAAAAGGCGAATTAATGGTATCTCAGTCTGTATTAAAAGAATACATGGAAAAGTTAGATTCACTCAGTGTTGATTATTATAATGAGCAGTTAAACGAGTTGAGGGAAGTTGGTGATTTACGTACTAAATTACTTGCCGATGAATTAGGTATGACTGTAGAACAGTATGAAGCGACTAAGGAAGCCAGAGAAGAAGCAAAGAAACTTAAAGATATTGCCCTTGCTAAAACACTCTCAGAATACGCGGATGCAATTGGTGGTCGTGCTGGAACTGCATTAAAAGGTGTTGATTCTGTTATAAATGGTACAGACGTTGGTACACTTGTAAACAATTTTATGGATAGTGATAAATCAAAGGCAGAAGCAGTTGCAGACTCCTTTATTTCTATTTTATCTAATATTATTGGTGGCATGGAAGGAATAACACTTATCCTAAATCCTATCACAAATGCTTTGAAAGAGTTTGAGCCATTACTTAAGTCTGTTATGCTTATCGTTTATGGTGTTGTACGTGTATTACAACCACTTGCTAAGTTTATAATGACATTATTAAATTGGCTTACGGGCGGTTTATTTGATGAACTTGCTAATTCATGGGATGAACTTGTATCGGCTCAGAAAAATGAAACATCTACATTAAAGAAACTTAATGAAGAATATGAAAACTTGTACAAAGCGATGGTTGAGCAAGAAGAATATTATATTGAAATGAAAAAGCAGATTAATTCTGATACATACCGTGATTCGACATACAAAGTAAATGATATGATTCTTACATCAAATGGTACATTCAGTACACATCCAGAAGATACAATCATGGCTATGAAACATCCAGAAGATTTAATGAAGGCTGGTGGAGTTGTAATGATTCAGCCTATCATTAATAACACAATGCCTGACAGTGCAAGTGTTCAAGTTTCTCAGAGAACTAATGCAGAAGGAATGACAGAAATGCTTGTAACAATCAGTAGAAAGGTTGCTAGTGATGTTGCTCGTGGTGTAAATGGATGGGATAATGCACTTACATCACGTGAAAATAGATTACGTGGTACATCACGAATGTAGGAGAATATAAGGGCAGTACAGTGGAATGAAAACATAAACAAAAAGATTCTCAGAAATGGAACTAGTTGGGAAGAAACAGAAGGTTTTATTGCTGATGAAACAAGAAGTGGTAAACCTAAACGTAGAATGGCACATTATATGAAGCCTATAACTTATTCTGTAAAGATGCGATTCAATCTGGAAGAATATGAACTTTTTAGATTGTGGTACAGAAGTTCATTATCTTTTGGTACATTACCGTTTGATTTCCCTCAGATTGATGCTATAAATGGTCAGTTGGTAACTTACCAGTTTGCAGAAGGGGGTGCTCCGAAATATTCAAATCCTACTGGTGATTTAATTGATGTTGATATGACATGGGAGAGGGTATGGAATTAAGTAACAAAGCAAAACAGAAAATTATGCGTATGAATACATACGCAAAATTTCCTTATTTAATTGAAATTACAAGAACTACAAGTGCGAACACCACAGAAGTTTTTAGATATGCCAATAGTTTTGATGATAAAGAGTTTGATGGTAATGTTTATAAGGCAGGCTGGTTTATGATAGAACCACCAGAAAAGAAACAAGATGGAATCTCAGATGCCAAATTGACTATTTCTGCAATTGATACCGAAAATAACTGGATTGGTAAAATACGAGATACTCAGAAAAGGGCAACTGTGCGTTTTGTTGCCACAATGGAACACTATGAAAATGGTGAAACAATTATTGAACCAATAGAAGATAATACTTATTTATTAACTGTTGTCGATTGGAATGAAAAGACAATCCAATGGACTATGATTTTTGATGAACTGAAAGATATTCAAGTTCCATTGGTTGAATGTAATTCCTTTATTGTACCAGCATTAGCATAATGTACAGAGATTTAATAGGTTGTAAATTCAAAACTCACGGAAGAACAAAAGAAGAAGGCTTTGATTGCTATGGATTAGCAATTGAAGTTCTTCGTAGAAATAATATCGAACTTATTGATGTATTCTATTCTGATTTATCAGAAAGTGAAATTGTAGCCCAAGAATTATTTAATAAACTTCATTATCAGAAGTTGGAAAAACCAGAAAAGTTGTGTATAATAATGTTCAAGGTAAAAGGTCGACCTACACATGTAGGTATCTATCTTGGAGATGGTCAATTTATTCATGCTACTGAAAGCGGTGTAATGGTTGATTATTTATACAAATGGAAAATTAGAGTTCTGGGGTATTACAAGGTTAGCACTTTATAATGTTTATGAAAACGCATTTAATTCTGATGTGCGTACTATCAAAATCGAAAAAGAAACCTGCATTAAAGATGTAGAAGAGCATAACTGGGAAAACTGTCTTATTTATGTGAACGGTTTTATTCAGAAAGAAACTTATAAAATTAAAGATGGAGACTTTATTTCAATAAGAGAGTTTCCAAGTGCATTATCTACTGGTGCAATTATTGCTATCACAATCGGTTCACTTGTTGCTGGATATGCTATTGCAGATGGTATCAATGTTCTTTGTGGAAATGAATCATGGACAAAACGTTTAGCACGTTCAATTGTAAAATGGGCATTAGGTGATACTGAGTCTGCAACAAATAACCAGCAAGAAGATTTTACTAATTATCCCACTATCTCTGGTGCAAAGAATCAGTCTGCATTAGGAAGTGTAATTCCTTTAGTTCTCGGAAAGACATTGTATACACCTCGTTACATTGGTAAGCCATATACTACAATTGGTGGTGAGGATGGTAAAGATGTGTATTTTCACTGTCTATATCTTCTTGGTCAGAGTGATTTACAAGTAGAAGATGTTTCATTAGGGATTTATAAAATTTCTGCAAATAATGGTGAAGAATCAAGTGTTTATCCATCTGATAATTATGATAAATCATCTGCACATGCTAGTAAGGTTGATTCTGGAGAGTTAGGGCTTTTGTACGGTACAAATGCTCATTATGACCCAGAAAAGTATGGAATCAAACTTGAACTCCAGCAAGGAGATTCAGAAGTATCTTTGTATAATCAGAAAGTTGTACAGACAGAATACAATACAGAATTACTGCATCCACATGGCGATATGGCACTTGATGTTTACAGTTTCTCTGCTAAATATCCACAGAAAGTAGAATTGGAAGTTCAGTTCAATGGACTTATTGGGTACACAAACGAAGGTGCAAAGAAAGATGCTACTGTAAAACTTGGTGTCCAAATGTCTGTAGATGGTGGTGAAACTTGGATTCCTTTTGTAAGTTTCAATGGTTCACAAGGCAGTGTTGAAAATGGATATGCGGTATCTACTTTTACAAGACAGAAAAATGAAACACTCAGATTTGTTGCTACAAAAGAGTTTTCTTATGATGAAATTAAAAATTGTAACAATGGAAATGGAATTAAAAACGATGTAGTTGAGTTTAAGATTGTACGTCTTTCTGAAAAGTCAGAAGAATCTAATATTGCCGATTCTGCATTTTTTACAAACATCCGTACATGGTGTTACGATAATAAAAAAACAGAAGAACAACATGTATTAGTTCCTCAAGTTCCTATGATTGAAAAATATCGTAATCATACAACAAGATTAGGATTTCAGATTAAGGCTGGTGATGAGATACAAGGCCAGTTAAAATCTTTGAACTGTATTGTTACATCACGTGCAAGAATTGTACAAGATGGATTCTGGACAAAAGAAACTTATCCTACAGAAAACCCTGCCAGTTTAGCCTTATTTTCTATGACTGGAGATTTTCGTGATAAATATGCGTACGACATTGATGATACTGGTACACATCCAACTTCTCGTAAAATCGACTTAGATAGTTTTGCAGATTGTTATGAAAAATGTGATGAGCAGAGAGATTATGGTGGGGTTATGATGGCACGTTTTGGATGTAACGGTGTTGTTATGCGTAAAACTAAAAGTTTAGATTTAGCCAATCAGATTCTCGGTTGTTGTAAAGCAAATATTGTCATGCGTGGAAATAAATACGGTGTACTTATGGATGAACCACGTGAAAATGTTGCTTTTATATTAAATAACCAAAACATTCTTGAGCAGACTAATAGCAAATCTTTCGATGTCGTTCCAGATGGACTTTCAGTAAAATATATCTCAGCCTTAAATGATTACCAGCAAGACAGTTTTATTGCAAAACCTAATGATTGTACGATTCCAGAAAGTGAAATGGTTATTGAAAACTTTGAACTTCCATTGGTAACAAATCCATTTAGGGCAAAGGCTCTTGCGTTATATAATCTTGCAGTTCGCAAATTAAGACCAGAATCATGGAGTATAAAAACATCTGTTGAAGGAAACATGATTGAAGTTGGTTCTCGTGTATCTATTCAGAATGACACAATCTCTGTTGGAATAGGAGATGGTGCAGAAATTATGGATTTGGTATTTGATGATGATATGAGTTCTATTATTGCTATTATCACAGATGGGATATTTGAGGTAACTGACTATACAAAAGATTATGGAGTTTATATTTCAGAAGCAGATGGTGAAAATGAGCCAAGATTTATTAAACGTAAAGTTGTATTTACAGAAAATGGTACATATAGAAAATTGACATTTGCAGAACCTATTGATGTAACATCTGAAATAAAACCATACGTTGGCGATATTGTATCATTCGGTTTCTTTGATTCAATAGTTACAGATGGGCTTTGTGTAAGTAAAAAAGATAATGGAGACTTAACTTTTAGTTTGGTGTTTGTTCCATATCAAGAAGGAGTTTACACTGCTGATTCTGGAATTATTGATGATTTCGATAGTAAGGTTACACCTCCGCAAGTGAGTGGAAATGCAATTAGAGAAAGTTCAGTTACTCTTGAACAGTTGAATGGTGCAATTTATAACGTTGCTACTGGTGGTGATTCTGCCTTTCCGCCAGATGTTGATATAGTACATGCAGTTGCCCATAGAGATGAAATCACTATTATCTGTGATGATAATAATGGCGGTTTGAATAATTCAGCGGTCAAATATATTTATCAAATTAATAAAGGTAATGGTGAGTGGATTGATATAGATACAACAAGCGGTGTTTATTCATTCGACAGAGAAGTTGATGGTTATCCAGAAAAAACAGAACTTGATACATGGCGAGTTAGAGTAAAATCTGTAAATGTATATGGTAAAGAGAGTCAAAACTGGAAAGAAAGCACAATCGACACTGGAGATTATGGTTCTTGGAAATTTGATTTTGCTTCAAACAATATCAATGTTGATGTTGTTGATAGAACTGCAATCCTTAATATGACAGTTTCAAAAAGAAGTGGAACAAAAGAAATCTATGGTGATACACGTTTCAAGATTCAGATTAAACGTATTGGATATGTTATTGATGGTGGTTCTGGATTAGATACACCAGTCAGCATTGAAGATTCTGCATATTTCAAACCAGAACTGTACAAGACTTGCTATCCACAAGGTGTTGCAGAAAATGGTGATTATATCGGCAACGAAAATAATTACAAAGCAGAAGAAGGTGGATTCTTTGATAGTCCTAATCGTTACAGTCAGTCATTACCTTTGTACGGACAAGAAAAGTACCAGTATGTATTCTCATCAGACGGAGTAAACTGGTATGCAGACGAAGGAATGACAGTGCCTTTTGAACTTCCTGCTGGGGTTGAACCTAAGAGGGTTGCTACAAGTAACAAGTATTATATTCTCACTGGAAAACATATTCAGAACACATCTTATATGTACTCGATTGTTGCGTATAATGAAAGTGGATTTGAAAGTGAAAATCCAGTAGAAATTATGATAACTGCTATGTGTACAAGTATTCGTGATATTGTATACGCACATACTTATTACAAGAACTTGTATGTAGAAAAATTGTCTGCGATTAATGCAAACATTGGTATGATTTCTCAAGGTGGATTTGGAGAGTTTTCAAACTGGACAAACTTCTGGGCATTATCAACATTGTCTGCAGAAGAAGCAGGTACACAGAATGATGTAATAGGTGGTTCATTTAGGGTTGGTGATAACAAAGAGTACATTATGGTTATTCCAGCACATTCAACAGTAGGTGGTATTACTAATAATACCGATACTGCTATGATTAAAATTAAGGCTGGTAACATCACATTGACAACAAGTGGTACAGAGTTCAACTCTGGTACTTACATCTATGACGAAAATGATGAAAACAAGAGATTGTTATTGTCAGCAGATGGTATTACAATCGAAGCATTTAGAGATGGTCGGTGGGTAACAGTAGGACAGTTCACAGTCGATAAATCTGGTAACTTGCTTTTGACAAATACAGTAGACCGTACTAATATGCCTAAAACTGGTATTGAAGTAAACGCAGAAATTTATCATTTTGATGATGATTTGCTTGCTGAAAACGGAACAGACCCGTTGAATATTCAAACAGATGGTGTTATCAATTCTGATGGTAGTAACTTTATTGAAGGACGCTTTTTGCAGGGTGATGTTGAATTTAATATAACATCTCTTGATAATCAAGTTACAGTTCTGAATAAAGGAAACGCATTGAAAATTGGTAATTCATACATTTACGATGATGGAACAGTAATAGCAAATTACAATGGTCTTATCAATGGAAGTTGGGGATTTGGTGCAAATATTCCAACAGATTTGTTTAAGACAGAATAAGGAGTAGCAAAGGGCATATACATACGATGAAAATACAGAAGTTTACACAGTTTCTATCGAAGAACTTGATTCTCTCTTAGGTTCACTTCCAGATAATACTATTGAAACTGCATATAAACTGAATATTACAAACCTTACTGTTGATGACGTAGAGAAGCAAGAGAATCAAGGTAGACTTAGTTCTGTACTAATCAAATATAATAAGTACTATGATTTGACTGAAACTGTATTACCGAGTGCAAGGTTTATAGGTTGCTTTTTTCACGTTACTGGTTTGGTTAAATCTCCAGAAATCCCTTACGGTATAACTAATCTAAATTATTGTTATGAACAAACAAGTCTTATTGAAGCACCAGTTATTCCAGATAGTGTTACCTCTTTGTATACCACTTTCGCCTTTTGTTCACATCTTGTAAAAGTACCAGTTATCCCTATAACGGTTACTAACCTTTTTGATACCTTCTATAATTGTAACAATCTCATTGAAGTACAAAATGTTCCATCTACTGTGAAAAATTTGAGTTTTACTTTTTTTGGTTGTGAATCATTAAGAGTAATAAAGAACTGGGGAGTAACGGACGGAACTGTTCTTACTGCTAATAGTCATAGTTTTGACGGTTGTAACAGTCTTGAAACTATCAGTTTAGAAAATTATCAAAATTTCAGTGTTGTCAAATCAGCGATAATCAATACTAATCCACCGTTCAATGTTGATGATGTTGTAAAGGTAAATACAACAGTTCCTTTCTCTGAACTGAACACTTGGTTATTATATGCACCTGCAAATACAGAAAGAACTGCATATCAATTAAATATTACCAATTTATTAAGTAATAATATTGTTGATTCAAGTGTTTCTGGAAGTTTAGGTAAAGTACTGCAATCTAATAACACAAAATATGTTGATTTATCGAAAACAGTACTTCCAGAAGGTTTAACTAACTTAGATAAAGTATTTTATTCTGTTTTATCTTTAGTAAAATCACCTAATATTCCTAGTGGAGTTATATCGTTAGAAGAAACGTTTAGGAATTGTCATTTGATTGAAATGCCAGATATTCCAGATGGTGTAATTAATATGACTAAAACATTTTATGGTATTTATGGTTCAAACAGTTCTTTTACTGAAACAAAAAGAATACCAAATTCTGTTATGAATATGTCATATTGTTTTTATAATAACAAGAATTTATTAACAGTATCTAATATCCCACCGTCAGTTACAACATTGAATAACTGTTTTAGTTATTGTAGTTCTCTAAAAGCCATAGATGAATGGAATTTCGTTGAAAATGAAAATCTTGATGTTACTGATATTTTTAAAGGGGTAACAAGTATCACTTCTGGCTTAATTTATACAAGTACCACAAAACAAGAAATTGACTTAAAATGGGCATTAAAAAACCAGTTAGTTAATTACACATCAGTAATCAAGTCTCGCAGTAATGAAGTTCCTTATGATATTCTTGCAGATTGGTTGTATTATCAGACACCAAACACAAGTGAAAATCCGTACTCGATTAAGATTACAGAACTTACACCAGAAGTAATGAATGATTCAGTTGAACAACAACAATCTCCACTTGCTACAAAGTTGTTCCGTTCAGATGTTTTTGTAAACATTGAAGAAACGGAATATCCTGCAGGGTTGGAAAATATGTCTTTCTGTTTTGCAGGTTGTTCAAACTTAGTGAAAGTTGCAAGTTCCATTCCAGATAGTGTTACTGATTTGACCTATTGTTTCTGGAATTGTACTTCATTAAAAGAAGCACCATTAATTCCAAGTTCCGATACTGGAAAGATTCTTGATGGTGTGTACAGAGATTGTACATCTCTTGAAAGTACTCCAGCACTTCCACACGCAAGTTCGTTTGGTTCTGCATTTGCAAGTTGTTCAAGTTTAGTTTCTGTTCCAAATGTTCCTATTGTTGATATTGATGAAAATTTTGGTAACAGAAATTTAATGACTGCGTTTAGTAATTGTACAAATTTAGAAATTATTGAACATTGGGATATGTCAATTGAAGAAACACAACAGTGTGATATGACTGGTTGTTTCTCTGGTTGTGCAAGTTTACAGACAATTATTGTTGATAAGGTTGACCCAGAATCAGTTGAAAATAAGTGGTATGAATATCGTGTTGAATTTGATTCATTAAACTCAAAAGCAGTTGTAACACAGTTTGCAATAGGTGAATTTCAAAGTAGAAGTGCTGAACAAAATGCAAGGTGGACTGCAGAAGTTCCTTATCAGAGGGGAACTACAATGAAATTGTCCTTTGCGACAGACGAGTTGACGGTAGGTGAAACAAACGCAATTACACCAGAATTGATTGCAAAGTTTATTAAGTATCGTGTTCCTTATGCGACACATAGAACCACTTCAAATATCCTTGACCCAGCAAGAAATAATTTTGTAATTTGGGCGAATGACCCTAATGAAGTTAAGTGTAACTTCTTAGACGTATCAGTAAAGATGGACGATTCTGAATTTGATTATGTATTTAGAGAGGAGTAGTAAAGGGCAGGAAAAGAATATCAAGGTATTACTAGTATCTTAAAGGAATTTTACACAAGATTAAAAACAAGGCTGGGTGGACAATATGTACAGATTGGTACAATCCTGCCATTCGGTGGAAATGATATTCCAAATGGTTATCTCTTATGTGATGGTTGCAGTGTATATAAAACAAGTTTCCCAGAGTTGTTTGATGTAATTGGATATACTTATGGTGGTGCAGGAGATAATTTTAATCTTCCAGACTTACGAGAAACAGTTCCAGTTGGTGCTGGACTGTCTACGAGGGAAGGAATCGGTTCTCACGACCCAGCAACTCTTGGACAGTTCCAAGATGACCAACTTCAAGGACATAAACACGATGACGCAGGACATACTCACGGAATTCCTTCATCTACATCAGATAGTAACGGTGCACACAATGACGTTGGTGATAAAAACAGTAGAACTAATACTACATTAGAAGGTTATGCAAATCTTGGTTTGCCAACTAAGTTTGATGACGAATATGGTGAACCAAGAAATGGAAAAACAACACGTGGTAAGCAGTTGGGTGTAAATTACATCATCAAAGCAACAAATGTTGATTCAGTAGTAGTTATTGAAAGAGATATAACTTTAGATGACAGTAAAGCAACACAGACAAACGTGTGGAGTGCCTACAACGTTGCGTCAAAGGTTGATGAACTTACTTCCAGCATTAATAGTTTGTTCAATTACGGAAGTAATGAAAACGGTTCTTGGCTGAAACTTCCAAATGGATTGACTTTACAGTGGGGAAAGAAAACAAGTAATTTATCGAAAGGTACTATAACATTACCAATACCGTTCACAAGTGGAAACTATAACGTTACCACAACTATGAGACATAATAGTGGTAATTCGATTTTAGTTGCTATGATTGAAAATGTTACATCTACCAGTTTTGATTTCCATTCTGTTTATAATAGTGGTATGGCAACAGAACCATTTGATTGGTTTGCAATTGGAATATAAAAGGAGTATAAAAGGAATCCAGTACAGTTATTTACACTAATTAAAAACACAAAGTATAAGAAAATCGGTATTGATTTAGATTATGCAGTAAAAGTGTTTCCAGAAGAAAAAGCAGTCTATCTCATCTTTCAAGAAAGTGATTCAGATATAGACTGGAAAAACAATTATGATTTCTGGGTAACTGTGTATAAAAACCAGCAGAATCCACTGAAAGCACATCGTGGATTCGTTAAGGCTTGGAAAAGTGGTAACGATGAAGTTATGGCAGATTTCATTTCTGCTTGTAATGAAAATCCGACATTCCAGCCTTATATCATCGGTTGGTCTCACGGTGGTGCTATGTCTCAACTGGCAGTAGAAGATTTCTATTTCCGTACAAAGAAAAAAGCAATTGTTTATACTTTTGGTTCACCAAATGTGTGGGTAGGAAAGAAGTCGGTTGAATATGTTCGTTCTTGTTGTCTGCTGGTAAAACAGTATGCCCAGCACAACGATATTGTAGCCAGTGTTCCACCGTTCTATCACCAGTTGAACAAAGTAAAAGTTGGTTCTAAGTTTGGTCTGTTCAAGTTCTTATTTTGTGCTGACTGGTATCATACCACTTATGACCTAATTACTTACTGATGATTTTTTGATGACTGATGATGATTCTTTACAGTTCTCATCAGCCATAGTCTAGTACTAATATAGTACTATGACCCAAGAACTTTCGTATTGTAAAAATCTAATCCAGAAGTTAGGCAGAAGTAAATCCCTGCTTCTTCTGGAAGATTCTTGTCTTAATGACAGAGAAAAAAATCTATTAACACTTCGTCTTATTCACGGAACTAGTCTTAAAGATTGCAGTTCCATTCTCACCATTGAAGAAGATTCCGTCAACAAAGCACAACTCAAAGCGATTAAAAAACTGTATAAATGGTTAAATCCATAAAAAAAAATAAAATAACTATTGACAATTAAATAATAATAGTGTATAGTTAAAATATAAGGTAAAAACAAAAAACACTAAGGAGTAAGATATGACATTAAAAGATTTGAACGTAGTAATTCATCCAGAATCAGTTGTAAGAATTAAGAAGCCATACTTAATTGAAAAAAATGTAAAATGGCATTGTGTTTCTTCAAATGAAGAAATACTTAATTGGGAAGTTTCCGAAGTTTCGTCAGCAAGGAATACTGGATTAAAAGAAGATGTTGATTTAATTATCTGGTGCAAGTAAGTAGGGGGTAATTTATGTTGGTAAAAGATTTTGTAATCAGTTGTTCAATTGGCACTAAAGTAGAAGTTCAGTCATTAATCAATGGTGAAATTAAAGTTTCAGAACTTGAACGTGGAAGTGGTGCAGTAAAATGTTCCACTAAAGATTACTTAGATATTTATGAATTAGAAATCATCTTCTTTCGTGCTAGAGATAAAGATGAAATGGTTATATACTGTGGTGAATGGAAATAAGGAGCAAGTTATGTTGGTAAAAGATTTCGTAAACACAATGAATATTGATGATTATTTCAATGTAAATAAAACAGTTGGTGATTTATATTTCAATTTCAATAACACAAATGATTGTTGTGTTAATTTGATTGGAAATCCAAAATATCGTTCAGAAGATTTTAATAAGAATCAGTTAAATAAAATCTTAGAATCAAAAGTTAGTTCTTATGAAATTACAAATTGGAAGTTTGAAACAGAAAAGAATGGAAATGTAAGTATTTATTTTACAGTTTTAAAATAAGATTTAAAACGGAGTAACGTATGGAAAGCATGAAAATTATCAAAGAATTAGAAAGACGTGGACTGCAGTTTCGTGGCGAATATCCAATTGATTATGTTCATAACTTAAATGTAATGAGTGATAGTGCTATTGGTTATGAAAAAGACTACAAGCACTGTAAGTCATTTTTACTCTTTGCAAAACGTATACCAAAAGAAGGATGTAAAGTTGGAGATGCAGGCACAGATTGTTCAGATATTCTTATTTCAGTTGACGAAACGAATGATGATACAATTTGTCATATGATTTACACTCATGATTGGTTTATTCCAGAAGTTATAAGTGAAGGACATCCAGATGGTGTGTCTCATCTCTCTTTAGATTATGATTGTCATATTTTAAGTTGTTCTCACTCTTGCGGATGTTGTACTTCAACTGGTTATCATTTTGATGAAATATCTCAGTGGACAAAAGATGATAAACCTATGACCGCTTTTGATGCGGTTGCAGATGTTCCTTGTAAGGATTATCTCGATTTACTTCCAGAAACTTGTACACCAAAACACGTACGCAGATTTGGTTACAGAGATTAATACTAAAAAAGTACTAAATTAGTCCCTACAGATTATAACCCGTTTGTATTAAATTATTCTTAGGAGATACCTAAGGAATACACAAAGTTTAATACAAGCGGGTAATTTTTTATCCACACTTTATAATCCTAATACACTTCAACCGAAGAAAGAAATTGTTACAGTAAACGGTGTCGCAGAAGCACAGTCTTTCAGACTAGAGAAAGGTGAATCAGTTGCACTTATAGATTCAAATTCAGATGTATTGTACATCAAAGAATCAGATGATGTTGGGAAAGTATCTCTCAAGATTTATGAATGTACAGACAAAACAGAAGAATATATTTCTAAAAATACTCCAGCACAAATTAGTAAGGCAGACTTTGAAAATCTAACTAATCAGTTGAATAATCTTGCCGTATTGTTATCCAAAGGAGTTGTCAATGGTACTAAAAAACAAGAATAAAATTACAGTAAATCAATTTGAAGATTTCAAACGTCAGATTATTCAGTCTGGTAAATCTCCAGAGGAGATTCTTAATGAACTTCTAAAGAGTGGTAAGGTTTCAAAAGAACAATTAAACAATGTTATGAAACTTGCTAATACATACAGATATTTAGTAGACCGATAAGGTCAAGGAGATAATAAGGTCGGAATTAAATGCTAGTGATGTTCTTGCTATGACAAGAAACAACGATGGTATTTTTGGTGGTGGTAATGGTTTCATTATCCTTATTCTGTTCTTGCTTATGCTTAGTGGTAACTGGGGTGGATTCGGTGGAAGCAACGCATATAATGGTGCAATGACAAGAGCAGATATGTACGAAGGATTGAATACTCAAGATATTCAGAACAGTTTGAATAATCTTGGTACATCAATGAATAATGGTTTTGCTGGAATACAGAATAGTCTTTGTTCTGGCTTTGGTGGTATACAGTCTGCAATTGCTGATTCAAATTATCGCATGGCTGATTGTTGTTGTCAGATTAAAACTGCTATTCAGAACGATGGCGAACAGACACGTGCTTTGATTACTCATAATGAGATTCAGAAACTCCGCGATGCTCTGCAGGATGCTAAGAATGAAACATTTGCAACTGGTTTAACAACTGCTCAAGTAATCCAGACTAATACACTGGAAAACTTTATCAGACAGATTCTTAGTACAACAACTACTACAACACCAACTGCATAAGTCCCCTTGCCATATCCTTAGAAATAGGGATATGGCTTTTATTTAGGTGGTATTAAAGTGAGTATGTACAAGAATATTATTAATGACTTAGTTATTAAATACTATCAAAATGTTAATAATGGGAATTTAATTGGAACTTCCTCTAATTTAGTTTATAAGGAAAACCCAATGACTAATCCTATAAATAATTCTGTTAGTATTGGAACTTACGAAATTAAGAAAACAATTTTTGGAAAAGAAAAGGTTAGGAAGGTGAAAAATGAAAATAGAACAATTGGCATTGAATATTCTTCATAATGATAAAATGCCAGCAGAAGAAATTATAAAGCATATTGCTAGTGCAATTGATGAAGAAATAGATTGTACACAAGAATATAAAGAATTGTACGAATCTGCTTATGGTCAAAAATTAACTCCAGAAATCCTTACTGAATGGGTAAAGAACATGGCAGTTACAGATGGTACTGATAGAACCAATGGTCAGAAATGGACTGTAGACCAGTGTTACGAAATCGGTTCTAAACTGGGATTTGACTGGAATAAACATAACAAGTACGAATGGTACGCAGTTATGAATATGGAATATTCAGACAAATATAACACTGCAAAAAGGTTTGGGCTTCAAGATGACCCAATGTATTTCGGCAGTTTAGCAAAGGACTGGTTGTGTGATATAGATTTGGATATGTCTAAAAAATTATACAATTATTACTTTGATGTAGTTGTCTAATTTAGTAGACAGTTATATAAATATTATGATATTATTCCCTTATAGATAAATCTCAAGACTTGGAGTTTCTGTATATAAGGGAATGGTTAGCAACAGTTCTTACTAGTTCAAATGCAATTTCGTTGGTGATTCTTAGTATTATAATTATGATTCTTTTAGGATTTATGGCTAAGAATGGAATTATTCGATTCAATTCTGATAAGTTATCAATCGGTTATCAAGATAAAGAACGAAAAATCATCCGCCAGCAAATTGAGTTCACTCAGAACGCATGTATGTCATTTATAATTCATCAAAACATTCCAGATGATTGCGATAAATACAGATTATTCTTTGTAAATGAAAAAGTTTACGATGAAATGATAAACTGGATTTCATTTAATCATATCACTACAGATGATACGTACATAGAAATTAAACAGAATATTATACAAAGTATCATTGCCACTTATACACAGAATGAGTTCTTCAAAACTCCAGAGTTCAAAGATTACATCAATAAAGAAGTTAGCAGAATAATTCACAAGTTAGTTGATATTAGAAAATACTATTCTAAAAAAGGAGAGTGCTAAGGGAATACTTTCAGTCATTATGTAAAGCAATCGGAAATTATGCTTGTTATCTTTTATGCTTAATTCATGTTGCAGAAGAGTATACAAAAACTACTTTTAACAAAATAGAAGTTATTTGTAAATGTATAGAAAAAGGTTATGTAAATTTTAATCTCAAAAACTATGATGATGACAACAACTTCTTTGTACGAGAGCCAGCAAAAATATTAAATATGCTTACTGGAAAAACTTGGGAAGTACGATGGGAAGGTGCGAACTACATACCAAAGTTAGGTGAGTATGCAATTGAGAATTGGAGTAAAACAAATAAAACTGGTCATTTTGCTATGGTAAAAATTGGATTTAATTCACTTCAACGTAGTAAAAATGTTTCAGAAGGAAAAATAATTAATTACAGAATATGTAAGGTGGTTGCATAATGGAAACAACAGAAGAAAAGAAAGAAAGTAAAATGAACTCAAGAAAGTTCTTTATTCTTATTGTATGGCTGGTGATTGCATTTTTAATCAGCGGTGGTTGTACAGTTGTAATGGTTGTTACCCAGAAAGTACTTCCAGAAATGATTGAACTCATTAAACTCGTTTTAGGCTGGTTCTTCAAAATCAGTATGATGTACATTGGTTTTAATGTTGGACAGAAAGTAGGATTAAAAGTTGCAGATAAAATATCTGTCAAGAAAGATGAAGGGCAGTAATGAAACTTGTGTTATTAGGTGTATTTATTTCCGTTGTATTTCTTATATTTGTAGTTTTACTACATTTATATCGAGAAAAGAAGGAAAAAAATGAGAATAAGATTAAACAAGAAGTTCTAAAAAGGGTGAATGATGAAAAGAAAGAAGAAATTAAAAAGATTACTACTGGTAATAATAAGTTCGACTTTGATGCTTCTATCGACATCTTGCACAACTATTCGAGTAGAAGGAAATGAGTTAGAATGGGCAAGTTTCCCAGACCCAATCGTGAATGGTGAATCAGTTGTAAAATATGATTTGATAACTGATTCAGTAAGCATGCCAGCATGGTACTGGCTTCTTATTACCAAGTATGTTATTAACACTGAATCAAATATAGAACTTATAACAAAATAATACATTTTTCTTTACATTTTAAGAAAAGTGTATTATTATATAAATACAAACCAACATTTACTCTGTTGTGTTTTGTTTTTACCTTTGGCAATCACGGTTTACCCCCTTGATTGCCTTTATTTTTTTAACATGATTTTAGCCATTTCGTGTTAGCAAATGTGTTAGCAACAAGGTGCAAAGTTGTTATTTTTTTTGTAATAATGTGCCAAAAACATTTGACATAAAACTTTGCACAGTATACAATTAGGCTAATTCCTAGACAAGCACATGGGGTAAAAACAATGCAACAGATTAGTTCAAGTCTCCTTTCGGGTAATCTTTTCCTTAAAAATTAATCTTTTTTTCTAAACCAGACAGCTGTACAATCCAACTAAGCAAACACCCAGGGTAGATAAACTTACAACATAAACCCATATAGGTAAACTTGCTTCGTATGAAGATGAGCTGTTTCTTTTATTTCTGTTAAAAATTAATCCTGATAATAATCCGTTGTTTGATTTAATGTTGTTCATTGAATTGCTGTCAATTGGACCAAAGCCATTTTTATGAACTGCATAACCACAATCAGGACAACCTTTTCTGAATTCATTAGTTGAACCAGTTTTTCCGCATTTTGGACAGCGTACTGAAGAAAAGAATTTACCGCAGTAGTTACAGAAACGGGCACTCTGGCTTACTTCTGAACCACAGCTTTCGCAGAAGAATTTAGCGTTTTTTGAATTTTTAGACTTTTTTAAACTTTTATTTTTTCTCATTTTCATTAATTAATTCAATCACCATTAAAGGCTCTTCGGTAAGATACATAATATTTTTTACTGTAGCTTCACTTGTTTTACAGCTGTCATTTTCTGAATATGTAAGGGCAGAAATGTGTGTTTCTTCCTTAAGATTAGAAATGTCATTTTTATAATCAACTTTAACAGTCATTTTAGAACCGTTAAAATCAAAATATTTACCGTTTACAAACTGTTGTGTCTTAGGATTTGTAAAGATTAAATGGCCTGTTCCTTTAATAATAGTTTCAGGTTCAGTATTTGTTTTTGGCTGTTCAATAATTTCTTCAGTAGTAGTAATGTGATTATTAATCTTCTGGTCATTGATTAGATCAATACCAAAAAAGTCATCAATTTCTGCAGAGAGTTTTTCAAAATCTTTATCTGCAAGATCTTCAATAAAACCAGTAACTCCAAGAGCATTTGCTTTTTCAAGTTCATCTTCATCAAGTTGCTGCTGTTCATAAAGGAAAATGCTGATATTATCACCACCAATTCCACTTTTTACAAACTGAACAAGAGTTTTCCAGTGACGTGGATATTCGGCAGTACTAATGATGATACAGTCTGGTCTGATTTCTTCAATGTTATCCAAGGCCTTTAACAACCATCTGTAGATAATTGTATCAAAGCCTTTTCCAGCAAGAAAATCATCAAAAAGAGAAATTACATTACTGTCATCAGAAATTACAAGTGCCTTCATTATTCAGTTCCTAAATTAACAACAGTGTAGTCATAAATAATCCAGATGCCTTCACGCTGTCTTAATTTGTAAGTGTATCTTTTCTTTTCTGTGTAATTTGAATATCTGAATCTTTCAATTACTGCAACAGTTCCTTCAGTAGGCGAGTAAGTTGTCTTTTCAATTTCAAAACTTTCTGGAATTGCAATAATGTCATTTTCAATACGAGCCTGCATTAAATCAGCTTTGTAAGATTCAATCATTCTTTCACGTTCTTCAGCTGAAACTGTAATGTATTTGTTTTTAAGATTTTTGTTTCTCTTCAACAAAGTTTCAACATCCATATAAAGAAAATACTGATCCCAGAGTGAGCGCTGACGTGCAATGATTGTCTGTTCAACAACTTTATCTGGAGAAATAGGTTCCTGTCTTAAAATATCAAGTGAGTTTTCTTTTACAGGAATATATGTTGAAGATCCAGAAGAAGGAGAAGGTTTTACATCAAGGGTAAGTCTGTTTGATTTTAAAGAGATTTTTTTAGATTTATATAATTCAGGATAGAAAGTCATTTCAAGATAGTAAAGGGAAGGGTCTGAAATAACTAAATAGTCTTTTAAGTTTTCTACAAACGAATATTCTTCGCCGCATTCAAGAGAGATTTCTCTAAAATATACAGTCTGATTTGTTGTTCTTTTTTCAATAAGATTTTCAGTCTGTGGTAATTTACTATTTTTTACAGTAAAAGCATCAAAATCCATACTGAACATTCTGTTATCTGCAAGTTTGAATCTTAATGTTTCAACACCGTTATTTTTAATTGTTACATGTACGTAAACAGGATTTTCTTCAGAAGAACCTGTATAGTAAATAGTTCTGTTATAGTATCTGATAGAAACAGATGCTTCAGAAAAGTCTTCAGAACTTCGTGACTGGGCTGTAAGTGCCATCTGTCCAAAAGTTAAAATTGTTGCTATAATAGTAAATAGTTTACGGATTTTCAAAATAATCTCCTTAAATTTAAACTTCCATTAATATTATCGGTAAAAAATCATGAATTCATTATCATCTTCTATAAATAATTTAATACATAATTGGTCACAATTAAAAGAGGTTTGTACAACAATAACTGCCGATGATACAGTTTATCCTGTTAATCTGGAAGGAATTCATGGTTCTTTATTCAGCTTTTTTGTAAAGGAATTCTGTTCAAAATCATACTTTCAGAACCTGCAGATTTTACAGTATCAGAGTTCAAATAAACATATTCAGACTGGAGCAACTATTAATTCTGATTTGCTTGTTGTTGTTCCAGATGAAATTGATGCTACAAATATCAGCAATGACCTAAAAACAAATTTTCCGGAAAGTGAAATTATTGTTTTTCCAGGCTGGGGCGTTATTCCTTACAGACCAATTGCAGCAGGTTCAGTTGTTTTTGGAAAAAGAGCAGGCGTACTTTCAAAACTTGGCCAGCATGACCCTGTAAATGTGCTTTCTAAGAAAAACAGAATCTTTATTATTACACAGAGAGCTTTTGTTTCTCCTTTGCCAAAACCCGCTTATCTTAATGATTACTGTTTTACACTTAACAAAAAAGATAATATTGATACTTCAAAAATTGCCCAGAAACTTTCAGATTTAGGATACATGCGTGTTTCAAGAGTGAGTGTAAGAGGCGAATTCAGTCTTCGTGGGGAAGTTTTAGATATCTTTTTGCCTTTAGATGAAAATCCTACCAGAATTATTTTTGATTTTGATGAAATAGTTTCTTTTAAGGAATTTGAAGTTGATTCTCAGTCTACATTGAATACAAAAGAAAACATTTTTATTTACCCGATGAAAGAAGTTATCTGGACTGATGATTTAATATCTAAACTGGAAACTGAATTAAAAAATTACCAGGACACTGCAATTAATTCAGATGCAATCCATACAGAGCATGCCCATCTTCCTTTTACAGAAGAAGCAATGCTTAATGTAGAAATCATTCTTGAAAATCTTAAAAATAAAAAAGAAGCAGAAGGTGAAGAATTGCTTTATCCTTTATTGTGGGATAAAAAATATTCTGTTTTAGATTACCTAGATCCTTCAACTTATGTTTTCTATTACGATTATGACAAGCTGTTAAATGGAGAATTAGCCATCAGCCGTGAATATAACGGTATGTATCGTAAATCAAGAGATAATTTCCCTGTTCTTCCACCAGATATGATTACCTCTTCTTACAGAAAAATGCTGGAAAATGACTTAAGATGTATAAATTTTAAGACATTACCTGATGAAAATAACATTAAATTGCCAGTAGAAATTGCAAGAAGTTTCTTTGGTAACTTAAATTTCTTAAAGTCTGAACTGGAAAATCTGCTTAAGGATAACTGGAACATTTTCATATATGCAGATAATGAAAACCAGCAGCTTCGAATTAATCAGATTCTTAAAGAATACACTGAACCGGAAGATGAAAAAGCAAATAAAGTTAATTTAATTCCATTGCCAGTTTCTGCAGGATTCAGCATTCCTGATATAAAACTGCTTGTTATTCAGGAAAATGAGATTTTTGGCCGCAGAAAATATGTAGCAAAAACAGTAAATAAAGCTAAAAGTAAAGCAATTGATACCTTTGTTGAATTAAATCCTGGGGACTATATTGTTCACGTAAACTGGGGAATTGGACTTTTCCATGGAATTGAACGCGTTAAATCAATGGGAAACGAGCGGGATTATATTAAGCTGGAATATGCTGACAATGATTTTGCATTTGTTCCAATTGAACAGGTAAACTTAATCCAGAGATATATTGGAAATGAAGGTGACTCTCCAAGATTAGACAGAATTGGCAGCAAGGCCTGGGAAAATCGTAAGGAAAAAGTTCGTAAAGCAGTTGAAGATATTGCAGAAAAACTTATTGCTTTGTACAGCCGCAGAAAAGCCTCAGTTGGATATGCTTTTCCAAAAGAAACTGAATGGCAAGCCGCATTTGAAGCTGCATTCCCTTATGAAGATACACCGGACCAGATTCAGGTAACAGAAGAAGTTAAGCAGGATATGGAAAATTCTACACCAATGGACCGCCTTGTTTGTGGTGATGTTGGTTATGGAAAAACAGAAATTGCAATGCGTGCCGCTTTTAAAGCAGTAATGGGTGGTAAACAGGTAGCATTTCTTGCTCCAACAACAATTCTTGCAGAACAGCATTATGAAAACTGTAAAGAACGATTCAAGAATTTTCCTGTAAAAATTGAACGGCTTTCAAGATTTGTAACGCCTGCCGAACAAAAAAAGATTATTTCAAAACTTGCAAACGGTGATGTAGATATTCTTGTTGGTACTCACAGAATTATTCAGAAAGATATTATTTTCAAAAACCTTGGTCTTATGATTATTGACGAAGAACAGCGTTTTGGAGTTAAGGACAAAGAAAAACTTAAGGAAATGAAAAATAATATTGACTGTTTAACAATGTCTGCAACTCCAATTCCAAGAACTTTGCATATGAGTCTGTTAAAAATCCGTGATATGAGTTTGCTCACAACACCTCCACAGAACAGACAGCCAATTGAAACTGTAATTGATGAATATTCAGAAGACAGAATTGCAAAAGCAATCAGACAGGAAATGGACAGAGGCGGACAGATTTTCTATCTCCATAACAGAGTTGAATCTCTTATGGAAGTTCAGCGAAAGATTCAGAATATTGTTCCAGAATGTTTAGTAGATGTTGCTCACGGCCAGATGACAAGTGCCGAACTTGATGATATTTTCCACAGATTCAAAATGGGTGGCTTTAATGTTTTGATTGCAACTACAATTATTGAAAACGGAATTGATATTCCAAACGTAAATACAATCATCATAGACAGAGCAGATATGTATGGTGTTTCTCAGTTGTATCAGCTTAGAGGGCGTGTTGGTCGTAGTGATCGCCAGGCATATGCATATTTGCTTTATCCTGAAAATAAAGCTTTAAGTGAAGTTGCAATGAAACGCCTTCAGGTTATCAGCGATTTTACAGAATTAGGCAGCGGCTTTAAAATTGCAATGAAAGATATGGAAATTCGAGGAGCAGGAAATCTTCTTGGAAAAGATCAGTCTGGTGATGTTTATTCTGTTGGTTTTGATTTATATGTCAAACTTTTGAATGAAGCAGTAGAAAAACTTATTTCTGAAAATAAAAATGCAATTCAGAAAGAAGTTCTTATGGAACTTGAATATACAGGCTTTATTCCAGATACTTATGTTACAAATCCACAGGTTAAGATGGAGATTTATAAAAAAATTGCTTCAATTCTTACTGAGAGTGAATTTGAGTCTGTTGTTGCTGAATTAAATGATAGATTTGGACCTATTCCAGAAGAAGTTGCCAGTCTTCTTGCTCTTGCGGAAATCAGAATTATCTGTAAAAAACTTGATATCAGTTCTCTTAAAGAAAGAAGCGGTGAAATCCGAATTGAATTTGGTTCACTGGAAAAAATTTCAATCGACAAAATCATGAAGCTGATTACAGATAATCCGTCAACAGTAAGATTAGTTCCTGCAATCCAGAACGTAATCTTTATAAAACTTGCTAAAATCGGCTTAAAAGAAAAGTCCGAATTCATCAGGGAAAAATTGTCAAAATTGTTATAAAGTCTTATATTATAAATATATAGATTTAAATATTCAGAAAAAATTTTTTAAACAGGAGATATTAAAATGAAAAAAATTCTTTCGATTTTACTCACAGCTTTATTAATTTCAGTTACTTTTATGTCTTGTAATAAAACTGAAAAAAAATCAGAACCAACAACTCCAGCTCAGATTTTGGGCGAACAGTTTAATTCAATTGTAAAGGCCAATAAATCTTTGTCTGTTCTTGAAGTGGCAGAGAACCTTTCTTCAAACGAAATTATTGAATTTTCGCCAGTAGTTTTGCCAGTTGAACCAGGATATCTTGCAGGATTTTCTGAAGATGTAACAGGTTTTGATGATGGCGCTGTTCTTGCTCCAATGATTGGTTCAATTCCATTTATTTCTTATGTTTTTAAGACAAGCGGAAATACAGAAGATTTCATTGCAATTTTGAAAAATAAAGCTGACCTTAGATGGAATATTTGTACTCAGGCAGACGAAATGGTTATTGAAAATTACAAAGATTATGTTTTCTTTGCAATGGCACCATTGAGTTTTGACATCGAATAGATTTTCTGGAGGAATTCCTTGATTTTTTCCAGCATTACATTTTTATATTATTTTTTACCTGCAGTTTTAATTCTTTATTTTGTAGTACCATTTAAGTTCAAAAACGCAGTCCTTCTTTTTTCCAGCATGTTCTTTTATGCCTGGGGAGAAAAACTTCTTGTTCTGCTTTTTGCCGCTTCAATTCTTTTAGGATGGCTGTTTGGACTTGGAATACAGAAAAATAAAGGCTCTGTTTTAAGTAAAATTTTATTATGCAGTGCTGTAATTGTTGATCTTGGAATTCTTTTTTATTTTAAATACACAGATTTCTTTATTGAAAGCATAAATAGTGCTTTTAATATTTCAATTCCTTTGTTGCGCATTGCACTTCCAATAGGAATCAGTTTTTATACATTCCAGCTTCTTAGTTATGAAGTTGATGTTTATAGAGGCACAGTTCCAGCACAAAAAAATCTCATTGATTTTGGAACTTATGTTGCAATGTTCCCTCAGCTGATTGCAGGTCCAATTGTCCGCTATAGTGATATTGAAAATCAATTAAAAGGGCGCGTTCATACTCTTGAAAAAACAGGAGAAGGAATTACCCGGTTCGTAGTAGGATTAGGAAAAAAAATCCTTCTTGCAAATCCATTAGGTGAACTTACAGTTTTATTCAGAACTTCACATGATCAGTCTGTTTCATATTACTGGCTTTATGCAGTTGCATTTATGCTGCAGATTTATTATGACTTTTCCGGCTACAGCGATATGGCAATTGGTCTTGGAAAAATCTTTGGTTTTGATTTTAATGAAAACTTTAATTATCCATATGTTTCAAAAAGCATTACAGAATTCTGGAGAAGATGGCATATTTCTTTAGGTTCCTGGTTCCGCGATTACGTTTATATACCATTAGGCGGAAACAGAAGAGGAACAGGCCGTCAGTTTTTTAATATTTTTGTAGTGTGGATGCTTACAGGTTTCTGGCACGGAGCTGCATGGAATTTTGTTTTGTGGGGAATCTATTTTGCAATCTTATTGATGATTGAAAAATGGTTCTTGAAAAACTGGCTTGATAAACATTCTGTTGCCGGTCATTTTTATACATTAATCTTTGTTCTTTTAGGTTTTGTACTCTTTAATGCCAGCTCACTTTCACAAACTGTAACAGATGTAAAATCCATGTTTGGATTTACCGTAATTTCCTTTGTTTCTACAGAATGTCTTTATTATCTAAAATCTTATGCAGTGATTTTGATTTTAGCGTTGATAGGAACAACTCCATTAATCAAAAATACAGTTTTAAAAATCAAAACATCAAGATTTCAGAAAGTGTACAGTTA
This sequence comes from Treponema sp., assembly GCA_045597485.1. GTDB lineage: Bacteria > Spirochaetota > Spirochaetia > Treponematales > Treponemataceae > Treponema_D. The sequence continues at coordinate 1,772 of JAZLKI010000004.1, read as the reverse complement.
CATTGAACCAGTTTTCCTTTTGATTTTAATAATAATTGGTACTGCCTATTTAGTTGACGGTTCATTTAATCCATTTTTATATTTCAGATTTTAGAAGGGAGGAAAATTGAATGAATAAAAAAGCGTTACTATTTAAGATAATACTCATTTGTGAATTCTGTTTATTATTTACAGCCATTGCAATTTTTTCTCCATCTGCAAATTATTCAGATACAGAGCGCCGTGCATTAAAGAAAATGCCAAAAACTTCTGCACAAAATATTCTTTCTGGAAAATTCATGACAGATTTTGATGAATATACAATGGATCAGTTTCCTGCAAGAGATAATTTTAGAAAAGTAAAAGCCAATTTTTCAAAATATGTATTTTTCAATAAAGACAACCACGGATTATATTTAAAAGACGGTCATCTTTCTAAAATTGAATATCCATTGAACATAGATAAAGTAAACAAAAATCTTAATCAGATTAAAGACGTTTATAAAAAATATCTGGCAGAAACTGATTGCGATTGCTTTCTTTCAATAATTCCAGATAAAAACTATTTTCTTAAACCCGAATTGCAGCTTAATTACGATGATTTTATTTTGAACATAAAAGAAAATCTTTCTTTTGCAAAATACATTGATATTTCAAAGACATTATCTTTAGACAGTTTTTATTTTACAGACCAGCACTGGAAACAAGATGCAATTTTGGATACAGCGGAAGTTCTTGCTAAAGGAATGAATCAGATAATTTCAAACAATTTTGTTCTAAAAACTCTGGAAAATCCTTTTTACGGTGCATATTATGGTCAGGCATTGCTAAATGTAAAACCAGATACAATAAATTATTTTGATTTTCCAGGATTTGAAGAAAGCTGCACAGTAACAAGTTATAATACGGGAAAGGGCGTTCCTTCTGCAGTTTATGATATGAAAAAAGCTTTTGACAAAGATCCATATGAAATGTTTCTTTCAGGTGCCGATGCTCTAATCACCATAGAAAATTCAGCCGCAAAATCTGAAAAAGAATTAATCGTGTTCCGGGATTCTTTTGGTTCTAGCTTAATCCCGTTACTAATTCCAAACTATTCTAAAATTACACTGGTTGATTTACGATATATGCAGGTTGGAATGCTTCCAAATTTTGTTGAGTTTGACGACCAGGATGTTTTGTTTTTGTATAGTACGCTTGTGATGAATGGGGTTTGAAAAAAATGAGTGAAGAAAATAATGACCAAAAATCAGGAATCGATTTATTGAATAAAGGTAAAGATGTTGTTTCTTTTGCGAAAGAGATTTTAAATTATATAGATAAAGTAAATCAGATGAAGTTTTCATGTAATGCAATTTTAAGACAGTATTACATGGAAGTTTGTTCAAATCTTGAGTTTATCAGAGCTTTGAAATTAGATGATAAATCGACTCTAAAAGATTTTACAGAAATTCTTCCTCAGATAGCTGAATCATTAAGTATAGAAATTGGAGCTTCTATTCTTTATCTTAGCCATGAAAAAGAATATGCAAAAGTTTATAAAAAATTACAAAAAGTATATATATCTGTAATCCATGAAGTTGAAGATGCAAATTCTGAGGATAAACAAACAGCTGAAGAAACTATATATTCTAGCATTTTTGGAGCAATGATTTTTACAGTAAACAGGATTCAGTTTCTTAAACAAATTGCTGCCTCTGGTATTAGTGCTGAACATTTTAAAACTCTTAGAATCAAACAGCGAATTCAAAATATAGAAAAAAATCTTGATTCAATTAGAATCGCATTAAGAT
>JAZLKI010000003.1:0-6259 GCA_045597485.1 Treponema sp. | reverse complement strand
AGTATATTTTTCTGCCAACTGGATGCCGCCGCCTTTACCTTTTGTTGTAATAACCGGAACGCCTGCAAGATTCAGTGCATCAACCCAGCGGTAAATTGTTCTTGTAGAAACGCCAAAGTGTTCAGCCATTTCTGCGGCGGTGACAATTTTGCGTTCTAGGATTATGTATGTTAATTCAAAAAGAAGTTCTGTTTGCAAATTTAGATTCCTTATGTTCTTAATATGACAATTTTATGTCTTATTATCTAAAAAAACAATCTTCATTCCATTTAATGCAACTAAAACAAACAATTTCCTGATATTTTTGTAATCTTTACTTGGTAGAAATTTCCGCAACTAAAGCTTACAATTTTCTTACAAATTAGAAATATTTGATTTTTAGGAGAAATACTAATTATGGAAAGAAAAAAATGGATTGATAACCTTCGCTGGATTACTATTCTTACAGTAGTAGTTTTTCATGTTTTTTATTATTACAACAACATTGGTCAGGATGCAATGTTCAGTCGTCTGTCAGCTAATCCTGCTGTAGAGGGGGGCAAGGCATCTATCACTTTTGCAGGAGTTCTTCAGTATTTTGTTTATCAGTGGTTTATGCTTTTGCTTTTTGTAGTTAGTGGAATGTGTGCAAAATATACTTTACAGAAAAAAACTCTCCGCCAGTTTATGAAGGCCCGAGTTCGTAAAATCCTTGTTCCAAGTACCTTAGGTGTATTTACAATTCAGTGGATTGGTGGATGGATTGTTACAAGCAAATTCCTGGTTGGCGAGGAAGCTGAAAAAATTCCAGGTTTCATTAAATATTTTATTTCGGTAGCATCGGGAACTGGAGCTTTGTGGTTCTGCCACGTTTTGTTTGTAGCCTGTTTAGTTCTTGCCCTTATTAAGGTGATAGATAAAAAATGTCGTTTAGAAGCTCTTGGTGAAAAAGCAAACATTTTTGTAGCTGCTGCTTTGGTTATTATAATGATAGGGTCAGCTCAGATTTTGAACATCAAAATGGTTCCAACTTATCGCTTTGGTTACGACACAATGGCTTTTTTGTTTGGTTATTATGTTTTTAGCAGTGAAAAATTGTTAGTGCAGCTTAAAAAATATGGCTGGATTTGTCTGATTATAGGAGCTGCATTTTGGGTATGGCATTTTGTAAAATTCTATGGACAGCTTTATTCAGATGCAGCAGTTCAAAATAACTGGATTTCTATAGTTCATGCCTGGTTTACTGTAATGGGAATTTTAGGTGTGGCCCAGAATTTAGAGTTTGAAAATAAATTCTCAATTTACATGTGCAAAACTAACTGGGGAATTTATGTAAATCACATTCTTGTTATGATAATTTTGAATACATTACTGGAACCTGCAGCGCCAAATCTTCCAATTGCAGTAATATATTTAATAGAGTTGATTGTTACTTTACCGGTAAGTATTGGTTTATGGGAATTACTTAAACGAATTCCAGTTATTAAATTTGTGCTTTATGGGCTATAATTAAAATTCAAAGGGAAGAAAATAATGCTTCAGGAAAATATTATCAATTTAAGAAATTCATTTAACTATAGTCAGGAAGAAGTTGCTGAAAAGATTGGAATATCTCGTCAGGCCTATGCAAAATGGGAAAAAGGAGAAACTGTTCCAGATATCGAAAAATGTTCACTTTTGGCAAAACTGTATAACACAACTCTCGATCAGTTATATGAAGATGTGGAACCTATTGAAGGCTTTCCTGAATCTGAAGATCTTCTTCCCGCTCCAAAAGGGAAACACATATTTGGAACTGTTACAATAAATGAAAAGGGCCAGATTGTAATTCCAAAAAAAGCCAGAGAAATAATGAATTATAAACCTGGCGATAGTCTTTTAGTTTTAGGCGATGAAAGCAGCGGACTGGCTCTTATGAAATCTTCCGATTTTATTAAGGGCGCTTTTGCCGCAATCAGACAAGCCCGTAAAAAAGGTGATTAAAGAACAACTCTTACTTTGAACACTCCTTTTTATGTCCTAAATGGATGCCGATGTGGCCGATTCCCAAAATGATTGTGGCAATTAGCAAGAAAGGATTTTTACCGTAAATAGCAAGCATTCCGCTGGCCAAAACTGGAAGAGTTGCACCAGCTACAGGAATGCCAAGAATACTGCTGTAAAAATCTTTCATTGTTTTTTCACTCTTAAAATAGCGTATCCAGTAGATTTCGTATAAAAGCATAAAAAGAAAGGCGGCCAAAAGCCACAAAGACCACCAGTTAAGCCTGTGAAAATTGAAATCGGAGAAAATCAAAAGCAGCGTGGTGACTAAAGCTTCGCCAGTACGTTCAAAAATGGCGAGCATCTTATTTTCATTTTTTGCATATTTTTCATAATCCTTAGGCTGATTTTTTGTCCAGATAAGGTTTGGAATCATGAGCATTAAAATAAAAATTAAACCTACGTATGAAAAGCCAAAGTGCATAAAACTTACTCCTAAAATAGTTTTGTGAAATCCATTTTGTTATATAAAACCCGGTGAATTTGCACAACATCGTTTTCAACAACATAAAAAATATAATAATTCCGAACAGGGCAGATTCTGTAGCCTTTTGCCTGTAAAGTTGGATCGCTAGGCTGGTGGTGGGCAAAGGGGAAATCTTCCAGTTTTTTCGCCTTATAATAAATTTCTGCCATAAAATCATCAGGGGAAACTTCTAAAACTGATTCCCAATAATGTTTTATATCTGCTAAATCTTTATAAGCTGCATCATAAAAAATTACTTGATATGTTTTTTCGACCATTCTTCCCCCATAATTTCTGAAAAGCAAGTATCAATATCCGTTCCCTTATCACCATTAGCAATGTCCATTTGAACTTCTGCCAGTTTTGCGTAAACTTCAAATTTGGTGAGTTTTTCTTCAAGAGTAAGATTTGCATTCTGGAGGGATGAGGCTACAGAAAAAAGCATTGTAGCAAACTCTTCTAATGAAGAATTTTGAATTGTATTTTTTGCTACTTCCATAGTAGAGGTCTTTGCAGGTCCGTAGGCAGGAGTGGGAGAAGCCACTGCCAAAGAATCATAAGAATTTCTGCTACCATAAGTCACAGGTTTATGTTCGTCATTTGCAACCGAATCCACAAAATCAACTTTATTATCTATTAATACATCATAAGGAACATTGTAGATTTTCTGAAGCTTGCGGATTGCTTCTACAGGAGGCTCAACTTCACCAGTTTCATACTTCATATAAGACTGTCTTGAAACTTCTAGCAGCTTAGCCATTGCAGTTTGTGTATATCGATTTTTTTCACGTAATTTAATAAGGATTTCTTTCATATTTTTAATATATCACAGAGAAAAAAGAATGTCAACAAAAGAATTCACTATTGACAATAAAAATATACTATTTCAAAATATGTTCTTGTATATAAACTGAAACACCATCTTCATCATTAGTGAGAGTGATGACATCGGCAATTTCTTTTACTTGAGGGATCGCATTACCCATTGCAACTCCAGTTCCACACAGTTTAAGCATTCCTATATCACTAAAATCATCACCAAATGCAATCATTTTGCTTACAGGAATATTTAAATACTGTGAAATAAACAATATGGCATTTTCTTTTGTCGCAATTTTTGGTGCCAGTTTATACCAGGGAATGTCAGAAAACAAAATATAATCACAAACATCTTTTCCCAGTGACTGAGCTATTTTTGGAACCACGTTTTCATCTGTTGTTTGAATACAAACCTTAAAGACAGGCTGATCAAAATTCTTAAAATCACTGTAGGTTGCATCAGGCAAATATTGTTCAGATTTATTTTCCTTCCGATTCCAATAAAGCTCATCTAAAGTATCGCAGGTGATTTCTAAATCTTTGCCACCATATTTATAAGCAGCATCAAAAAGAGTTCGAGTTTGTTCAAGTGTAAAACTTTGAGTGTGAATCAAATTTCCCTGATAATAAATACAAGCCCCTGCATTACAAATAATCAAATCTGGGTGTACTAAATCCACATACTGTTTAATATTTGTGCTTCCTCGGCTAGTAGAAAATCCAATTTTAATTCCTTGCTGCTGACACTTTGACAAGGTTTGAATAGTGTTACTGGAAATTGTTCTATCTGAATGCAAAAGAGTGTAATCTAAATCTAAAAGAATTAATTTTGTATCCATATCCGATTTTAACATATATTCCTTATGAAATCAAAGTGTAAAAAACATGGTGCAAATTAATATATTGATTACCTGTACAATATCCGCCGAATCGAATCTGTAGATAATGCAAACTCGTCGGCAAGCTGGGCAATTGTTTTTCCTTCCTGATGCTGTTTTCGGATTTCTGCATTGCGAGTTACGTAGTATTCCCGGGAGCCGGATTTTTCTCCCCAGTTTTTCTTTGTCTGTTCCGGAATGTTAATCAGTTCTCGCTGGGAATACTTTTGAATCTCTTTCAGAAGCTCATCAGGAAAAATGTCATTGGCATTTCTGTATCTCAATGTTATTACTCCATTTTTCATAGGAACCCTGTCATCCCGAACTTGTTTCGGGATCTCATCTGTAATAAGTTATGTGGGATGCTGAAACAAGTTCAGCATGACAAGTATTTTCTCCTGATTTTCTAGTTCTGAGCTTTCAAAAACTCGTCCACGTTTGCAAAAGACTTAAGCTGAATATTCTGTGCCTTAAAAACATCCAGAATAATTTTTTCCAGCTGGTCAGCACGGTTTTTAAGCAGTGAAAGATTTTTTGGATTAAAAGAATCCAGCAGATTCAATTCTTCCATCTTAAAATCCTGGGCAATGTACAAAAATTCTTCCTGCAAATAACAGGCATCTGTGTAGGCTTCTTCAACCATGTTGTTGTCGCAGAAATATCTTAAGCGTTTCCAGGTAAGACTCATTTCCTGGTACCATTCAAGGAAAGTGCTGTAATCAACTTCAGTTTTGCAATCAGCTTTTTCTACAGTTTTTTTTGCCAGAATAAATTCCCGTGTAGTTTTAAGCAAAGCAAAAATTGCAGTCTTCAACTGTTCCACATCAGTTACTTCAAGCAAAACCCGAGCGTAAGTAAAAAATCCGTCTGGCACAATTTTCATTTCCGGGCAGTAATAAAGTCGGCCATCTTTTGAATCATTGTAAGCCTGCACCTCTGTAAAAATTGCAGACTCGGCATAAGTGTGATTCAAAAAAGCCACTGCCTTAGAAAGATACTCGTGAATACAGTTGATTTCAGAACGCACTCTATAAATCTTTTCTTCAAAAATTACAGAACGATAGATTTCCAAAGCCTTGTCCATGCATTCCAAAGCCTTACCGTAAACATAAGAATCATCCTTTAAATGTTCCCACATTCGGCGGCGGCAATCTTCAAAACGCTGAACGGCTTCATCATTTCTTGCCCACAAAACTGTAGCCTGATCCAAAAGCAAGCACATATCATTAAGCTCAACCGAATTTTCCAGCCGCTCCCAACTGCGTGGATAAAGATCGTGACCAACTCCATCAATAATAAAAGTCTGAGTCAGTTCACAACCACGTTCATTTGCAGGAACAAAAAAGTCAAAGCAAACTCCGTGCTGGTCTCCGTCAATGGAATGGCCCTGAATGCCAACCAGCAAATCAATGTCATCCCTATAATTTTTTTCTATTTTATCAATTACCCACTGTGTAAGTTTATTAGTCATATTTACCTCTCAATTCAAGTTTTAAGACGTCTTATGATTTTAGTATAAGAGAGTGTGAGGAAATGTCATAGTGTCAAAATTGGTTTTAATTGATTTTTCCAGCTAGAGCCGTTTTGCACCTTTGTAGCCCATCATAACAATCCAGATGTACATACAGGTTTTTGGCAGCATCATCATTCCAATCATCGGGTGAACATTTGCCCATAAAACTACAGGCAATTATGCGGAGGGCAGGGGATTTTTTCTGGTAGCGGATTTCAAAAATGAAGTACATCAAAACGTAGAAAAGGGTCATGGTGATAGAAGTAATTGCTTTTCCAACAAATTGATATTTTCTTGTGGCTGAAATTTTGGATACCAACGGTGTAGACTACTGACAAAAATATAAAATTTCGGTTTTCTACGAATAAAAATGCGAAAATCAATTTTTTAGCCGTACATTTTTAGAAAATTTTGAGCCTTCAAATTCATTTTTGGGGAATTTGTACGAATAAATATGGGGAAAGCGCATTTTTATTCGTACGATTTTTTAGAAATTTTAATACTTTCGATGTTACTTCAGGAATTTCATACGAATAATTTTTCAAAAACCACATTTTTATT
>JAZLKI010000002.1:0-3528 GCA_045597485.1 Treponema sp. | reverse complement strand
AACAATTCCCATTTCGTTTTTGTATTCCTGAGCAACTGATAGAGGCCCATCCCACCAGAGCTTTGTTGAATCGTCATAAACCATTCGTCCGGTGTTTGATTCCATAAATGAAATAAGGACTTCTTCAATATTTTTATTCTGCTCTTTTGCCAGCTGTTCTACTGCCATTTTTGCAACTAAGTCCATGGCAACTGCATTTTTGTTATCCATAAAAAATCCTCTGATTAAAATAATGGCATCTCTAAAAAGTATTTTTAGAGATGCCTGCGAGTTTTAATCCTTGAAATTACAAGGATTAAAACATCGCGTTTTCAAAGTAAACTCTAAAAATTGAAATTTTTAGAGTTTATTATAAAGCTACTTTTTCACTTTTCAGAAATTGCAATTTTGAAACAGCATTATCTCCTTCAACATGGAATATTCCCCAACAATCACGGATAAAAGAGAGAACCTTGAATTTATCAAACATCTCTGCTGTTTGCTTCAAAGTTATTCCAAGTTTTTCAGAAGTCATTCTTATGAGTCTAATCTGCATAAATAAAATCTGCTGTTCTTCGTTCATTGCTTCTATTATAGCATAGTTTACTTTTCTTAATAAGTGTATTGGATTGCTTAATATATGAAAAAAATGTCGAGCCCGTAGGCTAAAAAACTACCGCTCACGAACTTAAAGTAAAAAGTTTAAGTAAATCCTGAATTTCAGTAAATTCAGGTGAATTCATTTAATTTGTCTTTTGGGAAAAATAGTGTTATATTTAAAATATCCGAGGCAGAAATACCACTAATTCTAGCTTATTTGTTCACCGAAGTTCATTTAACTCCGTTTAAAAACAAAAAACCACTCATTTCTGAGTGGTCTGTTATAGCGGGGGGCAGGACTCGAACCTGCGGCCTCCGGGTTATGAGTGGCTTGGAAAAGCCTTCAGATAACCTTCATCTGTTTCAATTCGTCACTATATGCGCATTTTAACACCGTTTTACATGGATTTCAAGAAAAAATATTTCAGTTAACTTCAGAAAAATGTAGTTTTTGCTTAAAAGTTTTGCTTAAAACTTAAGGCTGTCGGGTTTTCTGCCTTTTGACTGAACCTCCGGGTTAACCGAAAACAGACTGTTTTTGCTTAAAATGTGAGAGAGATTTTAAGCAATAATTTGCTCTATTACAAAAACAAATCATCAGCTGTAATAATTGATTGAAGTTCCATTGCATATTCATTCTGAACAACTGGATATGTAGTTACAAGTGTGGGATGAATAGCATATTTTGTATTTGTTTTACTAATGAATGTTTGAATTTTTCGACGCATATCAGTATCGAAAGAGCTATCAATAATATATCCGGCTTCAGAATATTTCATTTCACATAAATTTATAATTTGATCTTTTCTTACAATAAGCAAATCAATCTGTGCACCTTTAGTTCCTAGTTTCTCATTTGCCTTACATTGCCAGGCATTAACTTCTGTATATACTCCTGAAATGCCAAGTGCTTTTTTTATTTGAGGTACATGTTCAAGACAGACTCGTTCAAACGCAAGCCCACTCCAAACAGAAATCTCTTTATTGTTTATCTGATTCTGCCAGAAGTTTTCTTCAAAATGATTTTCTTTTAAGAATTTATGATAGAACAAAGTATAATTATCAATAAGCTGATAAATATAATTGTTCTCCTGATAGCCAAAAGGAATATATTTTCTTATAAATCCACAATTCTCCAGTTCTACAAGTTTTTTAGAAAATGCGCCAGAACTGGAAATTTTAGTTTTTTTAATCAGTTCATCCCGAGTTAATCCTTTTTTAGAATCGCAGAGAGCTTTCACGATCTTTAAATATTGATCAGGTTTATTGAATAATGCTCTGTAAAGATTTTCATATTCATTAGCCAGCAAAGCATTTTCCTTAAAAAACAATTCATCAATATTTTGAGGAAGACTTTTTCCTTTTTTCAGGAGACTCCAATAAAATGGTACACCTCCCAAAATCATATAACACATTAGAATCTGATGAGGATTTAAAATAATTTTCTTGGATTCCAAATATTGTTTGCATTCTCCAAGAGTAAATGGTTTTAAATGTATTTGCCCTGTTAATCTGTTATGAAGTCCCCCCTTTGCATTTACAATATTGTCTATCATCCAGTAAGTTGCAGATGCACATACAATCAGGATGACATCTTTTTCTTTTCTCGCAGTGGCCCATCCATTCCAGAAACTTTCCAATGCAGAAATTAGTCCGCTTTCCTTTGTGTCCATCCATGAAAGTTCATCTATGAAGATTATCTTTTTTTTATTTTGGGATTTTTTTATTACTTCCTTCAATCCATTAAAAGCATCATTCCATGAAGCGATTTTTTCATTAGGTGTGTAGCCATAATTACTGAGAGATTCTGCAAATTTTTCCAGTTGAACTGATTTGCGTGAATTTACATCCAAAGATACATTGCTTACACCTGTATGTTCAAATGTAAAATTACGTTCAAAGGATTCCCGCACAAGATATGTTTTTCCAATACGGCGGCGTCCAAATACTGCAACAAACTGAGATTCTTCTTCATCTAATAAAGACAATAAATATTTTTTTTCTTCCGTTCTTCCAATCATATAATACTCTTATACAAAATTTCCAAAAATGCATTAAAATTGCAAGTTTTGGAAATTTTGTATAATTAGATAGTATTATAGATTTAGCAGAATTACAATAAAAATAGTCTATATGATAACTAATTGTTCGTATGATTTAGTCTTTTCTATGCTATAATTAATGATATTAATGAGCAAAAAACTATGACACACGTCAGCGAAAACGATATTGAACGAATTATTAAAACTAAAAATGCGGATCTGGGCCTTTTTGTGTTGGCAATGCATTCCTTGATGGAACGAGCCTTAAAAGAAATATACCATTCTGATGAAGATTTTGGTCCTCTGATTAAGAAGTATAAATGGGATTATGAACTGACTTATGGTACTCCAATTTATCCGGGGGCAAGTAAGTACAATTTCCCCAAAGACAAATATATCATTTACCAGAACATTCGGAATCTCTATCAAAACCACTTTCTTTCCAATGAAGTACGCCATAGATTTGCAGAGATTTTTGACGAAGATGCCAAGTCTACAGTTGTGTGTTTTTTGGGTTTTGCCCAGGCAGAAGGATGGACTGAACTTGAAACAATCAAAGGACTGGAAGCCGAACTGAATAACTGGAAAAACCATGAAGGCTACCAGAGTGACAAGCTTAAAAATGCCATTGAAGAAATCAACAAACTGAAATCCGAAAATGAGAACCTGGCCCAAAAGGCAAACGAACTGGGCGATCTGCAAAACAAACTTTCCATCATCACTGCAAAGGAAAATGTGTTGCGGCAGGAACTGGCAGAAACCGAGGCCCGTCTTTCTAAAAAAGATGAAAAACTTGATAAAGTGCGACAGAATGCCAACGAGCAGTATCTGAAATTCAAAAAAGAGCGGGAAGAAATCCTTGAAAAAATTAAGGATTACGATGCCACCAAAAAGTACATGGAATATC
>JAZLKI010000001.1:0-47093 GCA_045597485.1 Treponema sp. | reverse complement strand
AAATCCTTGTAACACAAGAATTTAGGCAAAAAAAAAGCTTCTGAACTAGTCAGAAGCCTTTCTTTGCCACAGGTTGGAATCGAACCAACGACATACGGATTTTCAGTCCGGCGCTCTACCAACTGAGCTACTGCGGCGTTGTGATATTTAATATATATGAAACCTTATTTTGTGTCAACAGCTTAAATAATATTTTTTTAATTTTTTTTTTTATTTTATAACAAAATTCTTGAGTTATAGATATTGTGGATTTATAATTCTTAATATGAAATGGTTAATAATATCTAATAATAATAATTTTTCATCGGAAGTAGAAAAGGTTCTTCTTAATCAAGACAAGAAAAACAAAACTATTGTTTGTGATTTCGAAATTGATAATCTTTTAAAGCAGAAGAAAACTTTTTCTCAGTGTGCAGCTTGTATTATTCATGATGAAGGTAAGAAATTATCTGAAGACCAGAATAATGTTATGGCATCTTTGTATGGATATTTTGCTGCAATAAAAGTTCCAGTAGTTACAGATTTGAAAAATCTTACAGGAAATACTTTTTTTGCAAAAGAAGCATTAGATCCATGTAATTCTGCAGATGAAATTATTTCATTTATTGAAAAAAAATATAAAAAAATTACAGTAGATTCAGCTAAACGACTTGCAAAGAATAAATTGCTGGATAGAGGTATTCCTTATACATCAGATTGTTTTGGAACTTACATTGCTAAAAACAAAATTGAAGTTGTTAATGAATTCCTTGAAGCTGGTATGAGTGTAAATTCCCGAGATGATTTGGGAACACCAATGTTGAATATTGCCTGCCGTAACGATAATTTTGAATTTGTAGAAATGCTTCTTAATCTTGGTGCAGACTTAAATGCTTCTTCGGAAGACCGTGGATATACTGCTGTAATGGATGCAGTTTGGCGTGGAAATGAAAAAATTACTAAATATCTTATTGATAAAGGTGCTGAATTAAACACAATCAATAAAGAAGGACAGACAAATCTTATTCTTGCAGTAGGTGCAAATAGAGAATCCCTAGTAAAACTTCTTGCTGAAAATGGTGCAGATCCAGATGTAAAAGATATGATGGGAATGTCTGCATATACTTATTCAGTTCTTTTTAAGAAGGAAAAACTGGTGGAAATTCTTAAGCCTTTCCACAAAGAATCTTAACACTAGGGTAATTCTGTGTTAAAATGACACAGTATGAAGTTAAATAATAATCTTTTCGCATTCACTGGTGGTGGTACAGGTGGTCATATTTATCCGGGACTTGCCGTTGCCGATGAATTGCGACTTATCGCTAAAAAAAATAATCGTGACATTGAAATAGAATGGATTGGCTGTTCCATTGGAATGGACAAAAAGATTGTAGAAAAAGGTATGGGACCAGATGGAAAACCTACTGTAAATCAGTTTTATGGAATTCCTTCTGGTAAACTTCGCCGCTATTTTTCTATGAAGAATTTTTCTGATCTTTTTAGAATTGCCGGTGGATTTTTTAAGGCTTATCATATTCTTCGTAAAACAAAGCCTGCAGTATTATTTTCAAAAGGAGGATTTGTTAGTGTTCCTCCATGTCTTGCAGCTAAACTTTTAAAAATTCCAGTATTTACTCACGAATGTGATTTTACACTTGGCCTTGCTAACCGTTTGAATTTCAAATCAGCAGAAAAAATGTTTGTTTCTTACGAAGAAACTAAAAATCGTCTAGGAGCAGCAGATCAGAATAGAGTTGTAGTTACAGGAAATCCAGTGCGCCCAGTATTTTACTCTGCAGATGGAAACAAAGGTCGAGCGTTTCTTGGCGTAGAAGGTTCCCTTACCAAACCGCTGTTACTTGTTCTTGGTGGAAGTTCAGGGGCTCGCCAGATAAACGAACTTGTTTACGACAACATAGAATTCCTTTGTAAAAATTTTGTGGTAGTACACCAGACAGGCCTTGTAAATGGAGATGACAAACGTTCAGAAGAATACAAAGAACAGTATAAAGGTTCATATCTTCCATATAATTTTATTTACGACCAGATGCCAGATGTTGTTGCCAGTGCAGATGTAATTTTAAGTCGTGCCGGTGCCAATTCAATTTGGGAAGCTGCAGTTTTGTATAAACCAATGGTTTTAGTTCCTTTGTGTGGAAGCGGAACTCGTGGTGACCAGGTAGATAATTCCATCTTCTTTCAGGAAAAAAATGCAGCCGAAGTTCTAATAGGTAAAGATGCAGATAAAGAACATCTTGTAGCATCTCTTGAAAAAATGCTGGATGAAACAAACAGAAATTCTTATGTGGATGCCCTTAAAAAAATGGTGAGCGAAAAGAAACCTGCACAAACAATTGCAGAGCTCATTTATACTAGAGTTGCAGGAGAAGAAAAATAATGAATTTTACAGTTATAGACTGGATTTTTGGCATTGTAATTTTAATTTTCGCTTTAAGTGGACTAGTAAAAGGCTTTGTGGACTGTCTTTTTAATAAACTTTGCTGGATTTTAGGATTGATTTCAGCTTGTATTTTCTATGATGAAGCTGCAAAATATATTTTTCAAAGTATAACAAATACATCACTTTCAAATATACTTGGTTTCATTATAGTTTTTATTCTGGTTTTTCTTGTAGTAAAACTTGTTCAGGTTATAATTTCCAAAATCTTCCAGCTGCAAATATTAAAATCTTTAGACAGAGTTTTAGGTTTTGCATTTGGAATTATAGAAGGGGTTGTAGTCGTAAGTTTAATTATATTTATTCTTATAAAACAGCCGTTCTTCTCTGCAGAAAGATTACTTGATGGAAGTTTCTTTAATTCGATAGTAGAAAGATTGTTTTTTGCTACAAAGGAGTTAGGAACAAATGTTTGAAAATTTAGTTAACCAGGAAGCAAGTAAAGAGCTTATTTCAGATATAAAAAAGAATCTTATGCCATCGGCAATGTTGTTCGCCGGTTCAGAAGCCTCTGGAAAATTAACTGCAGCTTTGGAAGTAGCAAGAGTTCTTTCCTGCCACGAAAAAAAGCCTCGAGCCTATTGGGAATGCCCCTGCAATTCCTGCAGCCAGCACAGAGCCTTAGTTAATTCAAACTTACTGCTTTTGGGCCCTCGCGACTGTACTTTGGAAATTCTTGCCGCAAAAAAAACTTTCCTTGAAGCATTAAAAGAAAATGCTTCATATTTAGATGCAACTCGTTATCTTTTTATTCGTAGTGTGCGAAAATTAACTTTGCGATTTAACCCTTTGTTGTGGCGTGGTGAAAATAACCTTAATAAAATTGCAGCAATAATGGAAGGTATAAATGAAAATCTTGAATTACTTGATTTTCCACGTGAACTTCCTTCATTTGAAGAAATAGAAAAAATTACAGAAAGCCTGGAAAAAGACTGTAAAAAACTTGAAAACGAATATCTTTATGATTCAATTCCTGTAAATCAGATTAGAAATATGGAAGAATGGGCTCATATAAAATCTGAAGATGGAAAAAAGACAATTATTATTGAAAATGCAGATAGAATGCAGTCCAGCGTAAGAAATGCTCTTTTAAAGATTCTGGAAGAGCCACCTGCAGATTGTGTGTTTATCCTTCTTTCATCAAAACGTAATGCCATTATGCAGACAATTTTGTCCAGAGTGCGAACTTATAATTTCCGTGACCGTACACTGGAGTTGCAGCAGGATGTAATACAAAGAGTTTTCCATAATCAGACATTTTTTGGAAGTATAAATGATTATCTTTTGACATTCCTTCCTATTACTCCAAAAGAAATTTCGGAACAAGCAAATATTTTCTATCGTTCAGTAGCTGCCCGTGCAATACCAGATTTGGCTGGACTTGCTAAAAAATGTGATAATTTTAATCCTAGAATAGAATTGCGACTTTTCTTAAATGATATTGCCCAGTGCGTACGACCATTAATGAAATCTCAGCAGGGAGCCGAAGTGTGTGCAAAGGTTATGGAATATCTTCGTAACTGTTGGGATAATATTACAATGTATAATCAGTCTCCAGCTGCTGCTTTAGAATTACTTCTTCGTGATATGTCCGCATTAAATATGACAAATGGGGGCATTTTTAAATAATGAGAGGGTATGTAAAAAGACTTTCAAAGAAGGCTGAAAAACTTCCAAAAGAACAGTTGCTTTCTTTATTAGATGATATTGTAGAAGAAAATGAAGGTTTGTATTCCATTCTTGAATCTCTTTCTACAGGACTTTTAATTGTTAATGAAGATTTTATACTTCTTCGTAATAATATGATTGTAGAAAGTCAGCTGGATTTTAAATATTATCTTGATGATCCACGAGTTTCGCAAGTTCCGGTTTTTGAAATTCTTGATGATGATGAAATTTGTGCTTATCTTGAGAAGTGTTTTAAGAAAGGCATAACAAATAGTTCAGAAGATTTTTCAACTGTAACTTCTGGTGGAACAATCCGTTTTCTTACAGTTTCAATTATGCCCCTTGTACATGAAAGTGAACTTTCTGGAAGAATTATTTTAGTTAGAGATATTACAGATAAGAAAAAACAGGATGTTCTTGTTCACAGAATGGAAAATCTTGCAAACCTTACAAACCTTGCAGCCGGAATGGCACATGAAATTAAAAATCCTCTTGGAGCTATAAGTATACATATTCAGCTCATAAAGAAGGCTGTTGATAAAGCCCGTGAAAATGAAGATAAACTTCCTGGAAAAAAGTTTGTAGAAGATCATATTTCAATTGTAAATGAAGAAATTGACCATTTGAATAAACTTGTAATGGATTTTCTTATGGCAGTTAGACCTGTAAAAGCTCAACTGGAGTTGAAGAATCCAAGTAATTTAATAAAAAATGTATCTGAATTTTTTGCAGCTGAATTTTCGAATGAAAAAATACAATTGAATATTAAGGTTCCAGAAGATGCACCAAAAATTATGCTTGATGAAAAACTGTTCCGTGAAGTCATATTGAATCTTTCGCAGAAT
Source organism: Treponema sp. (assembly GCA_045597485.1). Taxonomy (GTDB): domain Bacteria; phylum Spirochaetota; class Spirochaetia; order Treponematales; family Treponemataceae; genus Treponema_D. Next base: position 42,143 of record JAZLKI010000001.1, on the reverse strand, counting down.
GCTCTGGCCGCAATTAAATCTCAACGGGAAAAAGAAGCTGAAAATTATGCAGGTTTATTTGAAATTGAAGCTTCTATAGTTGAAGAAAAATACGTAATAAAGATTTCTGATAATGGTTGTGGTATGTCGTCAGAAACTGTTTCTAAGATTTTTGAACCTTATTTTACGACAAAGGCAAACGGTACTGGTTTAGGCATGACAATGGTTTATAAAATTGTAAAAGAATTTTCAGGAGAAATTCTTGTTGATTCCCTTGAAAATAAAGGTACAACTTTTACTATTGTGTTCCCAATCCCACAAAAAAATACAAAACTTTTAACTACGGAAGCGCATTAAAATGAGTTTTACAATTCTTACAATTGATGACGAAGAAAATATCCGCAATGGTTTAGCCGACAATTTTGAGTTGGAAGGGTATGACGTATTACAGGCCGCAAATGGTAAAGATGGCCTTGAACTTATTGCAAACGGTGGGGTAGATCTTGTTATTACAGATTTAAGAATGGACGGTATAAGTGGCGAAGAAGTTGTTCGAGAAGTAACCACAAAGCATCCTGGAATTCCTATTATCGTTTTAACTGGTCATGGAAGTATTGATGATGCTACTGCCGCAATAAAAGCAGGAGCCTTTGATTTTCTTACAAAGCCACTTGATTTGGACCATTTGAATATTGTTGTAAAAAATGCGTTACGTGGAAAAGAACTGGCAGAACAGAATAAACAGCTTAAAGAAAAATTGAACCAGCGTTTTGACAGTTCAGAAATGATAGGTAAAAGTTCGGAATTGGCTAAAGTAAAAATGCTGATTGAAAAAGCTGCACCTACAAAAGCAAGTGTTCTTATTACTGGTGAAAGTGGTGTTGGTAAAGAACTTGTTGCTTCTTCTATTCATAAACAAAGTAGTCGAAAGGATATGCCTTTTGTAATTGTTCATTGTGCAGCATTAAGTGAAAGTCTTTTGGAAAGTGAACTTTTCGGATATGAAAAAGGTGCCTTTACTGGAGCAGAAACTCAGCATAAGGGAAGATTTGAACTTGCCAATGGCGGTACAATTTTCCTAGATGAAATAGGTGAGATAAATCAAGCGACACAGGTAAAACTGCTTCGTGTATTGCAGGAAAAAAGATTTGAAAGAGTTGGCGGCGAAGAAACAATAGAAGTTGATATTCGTATTGTAGCAGCTACTAATAGAAAGCTTGAAGAAGAAGTTGCAGCCGGCCGTTTTCGTGAGGATTTATATTACAGACTTAATGTTGTAAGAATAGAAATGCCTTCTTTACGGGAACGAAAAGATGATATTCCACTTTTAATGCATTCATTCCTCCGTGAGTTTAATGTTGAAAATGGAAAAAATATAAAAGGCTTTGATAATCGTTCAAAAGCTGCAATGATAAAATATAACTGGCCTGGAAATATTCGTGAGTTAAAAAACTGTGTTGAAAGCGCTGTTGTAATGTGTAATGGCGATGAAATTAAAATAGAAGATTTACCAAATTCTGTTCGACTTAAAGATGAAGAAAAGACTATATCTATTCCAATTGGCAGTACAATGGATGAAGCTGAAAAAATTATTATTCAGGAAACTCTTGCAGCCAATGGTGGAAATAAAACAAAAACCGCTGATGTGCTCGGCATTGGCCGTAAAACACTTCACAGAAAACTGGAAGAATGGGAATTAGGAAAGTAAATATTTTTCTAAAATTTCATACGATTTTTTTAAATCATCAATAGAAACATTAGATGTGGCAGGGCCCTTTGTATCAGGGTGTATTTCTTTTAGCAGGTAATGATATTTCTGCTTAACCTGGGCCAAGTTGGCGGTGGTAGGAAGTCCAAATAGGTTGAACGCCAAAAGTACCTCTTGCTTAATTACTGTACCAGTTGGAATTTTATTAACAGGCTTTGAAATTGACTTTGACTGTCCTTTAACGTTAGATGACAGACGATTAACGTTAGATGACAGTCCTTTAACGTTAGATGACTGTCCTTTAACGTTAGATGACAGTCCTTTAACGTTAATCGTCTGTCCTTCTTGTGCTATTTTGCCTTGTTCCAGAGCCTCGTTTAATAAATCGCCTAGTTTTTCGTACAAAACCCCACCTCCGTTAAATAAAAAAAACGTCACTCCAATAATAACTTGGAATGACGTTTTTTTTCATATAGAAAAATAAATTAGATTTCTGTTCCAGAAGGAATGATTGCACCCTTACGAATTACAATAATACCATCTGCACTGTAGAAACTACCGTGATCACCATCTTCATATTTCTTACCGCTTACGCCGATTTTACAATTGTCACCAATTCTAGCGTTCTTATCGATAATTGTGTTAGCAATCTGACAGTTTTTACCAATACCAGTGTTTGGAACACCTTTCGCTTTATTTTCAGTCTTTTCAGCTTCAGAATCATAATAGTCAGCACCCATCATGATTACGCCGTCAAGTTTAGAACCATCTTCAATAATTGAACGTACACCAATTACAGATTTGTTCAATGAAGTATTAGTAATAATACAACCTTCTGAAGTTAATGAAGCAGTAATATCTGCCTTATTGATTTTTGAAGGTGGAAGATTACGCATATGAGTATAAATAGGAGTTGTATCTCCGTAGAAGTCAAATGCAGGATAAGGTTCTGTCAAAGCGATGTTTGCTTCATAGAAACTGCGGATAGTTCCGATATCTTCCCAATATCCATCGAAAACATATGAACTAATCTTTTTCTTTCCAATAGCTAAAGGAAGGATTTCTTTACCGAAGTCCGTATATTTTTCATTTTCACCCAAGAGACATTCTTCCATTGTGTCTGCATTGAAGATGTAAATACCCATAGAAGCAAGGAATTCTTTTTCTGTAGGGAGAGCTCCTCTAGCTTCTGCAGGAATCTTCCAAGAGTCAATGTTTAAATCTGGCTTTGGTTTTTCCATGAATTCTTTAACACGGCTCTGTTCATCAATCTTCATAATACCAAAGCCTGATGCGTCGCGGCGATTTACAGCTGTTGTAGCGATAGTAATTTCAGCTCCAGATTTAATATGTGCATCCATGAATGCACGTAAATCCATCTTGTAAAGCTGGTCACCAGAAAGAATTACATAGTGAGTTGGTTTCTGTGATTTGAAATGAATAAAGTTCTTGCGAACAGCATCAGCAGTTCCTTCATACCATCCGCTGTGTTCAAGAGTCTGTTCTGCAGCAAGAATTTCAACGAAACCGCCAGAGAAACGGTCAAAGTTGTAAGAATTTGTAATGTGAAGGTGTAATGATGCAGAGTTGAACTGAGTCAAGAGATAAATCTTCTTGTAGTTCGAGTTGATACAGTTAGAAATTGGAATATCAACAATACGATATTTACCACCGAATGATACGGCAGGTTTAGATCTTTCTTTTGTAAGTGGATAGAGACGTGTACCTTTACCGCCTCCAAGAATAATTGCCAATACTCTTGGCTCTTCGCAGTTTGCCATGTTAACTCCTTGGGTCATATATAGATAATAATTATACTTATTACTTTTTATGCTTTAATTATAAAGGTGGATTTTGTATTTTGCAAAGAAAATTGAAAATATATCTATTAAAAAAATTCCATAATTGGTAAGATAAATTAATTATTTTTATCATAATATTAAATGGCGGAGTGTTATATGACAATTATTCCTGTAATTTTATCTGGTGGTGCCGGAACTCGTTTATGGCCACTTTCATGGGGAAATCATCCTAAACAGTTTTTAAAATTGGTCAGTGAAAAAACAATGATACAGGAAACATTACTTCGTTTGAAAGGTTTGAAAATTGCTGATCCAATTGTAAGTTGTGGTGTAGATCATCGTTTTCTGGTTGCGCAGCAGTTAGAAGAATTAGGAGTTAAGCCTTCAATCCTTCTTGAACCTATGGCAAAAAATACGGCTCCAGCAATTGCGGCTGCATGCTGTTGTGCAATGAAAAAAGATGAGAATGCAGTTGTTGTTGTATTGCCTAGTGACCATGTTATAGCTGATGTTGAAGTTTTCCAGTCTGCGGTAATGACAGCAGTTAATGCTGCAGAAAAAGGTGCTCTTGTAACATTTGGCATTGTGCCAACTTTTGCAGCAACAGGTTATGGTTATGTAAAAGCTGCTGGTACTGAAACAGAAGGTGCTTATACGCTGGAAAAATTTGTTGAAAAACCATGTCTTGAAAAGGCGGAAGAGTACCTTGCCAGCGGAGAATATGCATGGAACAGTGGAATGTTTGTTTTTAAAGCTTCTACTTTTATTGATGAATTAAAGGTTTATAGTCCAGATATGGCAAAACTTTCATGTGAGGCTTTTGATAAGGCTGTTGTTGATGAAGATTTTATCCGTCTTGATGCAGATGCATTTTCACAGATTAAAGGTGATTCAATTGACTATGCTGTAATGGAAAAGACTAAACTTGGAAAAATTGTAAAGTTAAATGCTGGTTGGGATGACGTAGGTTCATGGACAGCTCTTTATGAAATTAGTAAAAAAGATGAAAATAAAAATGTTATTAATGGAGATGTAATAGCATTAGATACTAATTCTTCTTATATTCGTGGCGGAAAAAGAACAATTGCTACAATAGGATTGGAAAATATTGTTGTTGTAGATGCTGATGACTCTTTGTTAATTGCAAAAATGGATAATATTCAGGACGTTAAAAAAGTTGCTGAAGAAATCAAAAAAAGAGGATAAAAAATCCTAAACTAAAATTACCAATCTCCGAAAATGATATTAGATGTAAACTAAAATTTCGGAGGTTATGGTTAAATGATTCGTGGTTGGTATACCGGTGCTTCTGGTATGAACGCCCAGCAGAACAGACTTGATGCAATTTCTAACAATCTTGCCAATGTTGATACTGCCGGTTACAAGCGTGATATTACTGTAAGCAAATCTTTTCCTGAATTATTAATCCGTCGTACAAATGCTGACGGTGTTTACCACACAACTGAAGGTTCTGCTGATGCAGCTCCTATTATTGGTAAACTTGGACTTGGTGTAGAAACAAATGAAAACTACATCGACTTTTCTCAGGGCTCTTTCAAAATCACAAACACTAAAACTGATGCGGCTCTTAACGGACAGGGATTCTATGTAATCGATACTCCTGCTGGTGAACGTTATACTCGCAACGGTAATTTTTTAATTGGTAAAGAAGGCATTCTTGAAACTAAGGACGGATATCCTGTTCTTGGTGAGAATGGTTATATATACGTAAATGATGACAAATTCACTATCAATGAAGACGGTGTAATTTCTATGGCTGATGATGGTACAGAAATTGACCGATTTAAGGTTGTTCGTTTTGATAATGAACGCTACCTCAAAAAGATGGGTGAAAGTTTCTATGCAACTAACGATATTGCAGGACCTGCTCATATTGCTGAAGGCAATGAACGTCCAACATTCTTGCAGGGTTATTCAGAAACTTCAAATGTAAATGTTGTAAACGAAATGGTTCAGATGATTGAAGTAAACAGAGCTTATGAAGCAAATCAGAAGACTGTAACATCTGAAGATTCAATGATGAGCACTTTGTGGCAGAAAGTTGCTGTGCTTAAATAGAAGGTAGGTTTATAAAATGGTAAGAAGTTTGTGGACAGCTGCAACTGGTATGAATGGTCAGCAGTCAAATATTGATGCAATTTCTAACAATCTTTCAAATGTAAATACTACTGGTTATAAACAGCAGCGTGTAGAATTTGAAGATTTAGTTTATCAGAATGTAAAATTGGCTGGTACTCCAGCTACTGAAGATACAGTTACTCCTGTTGGAATTCAGCAGGGTACTGGTGTAAAAATTGGTGCAACTCAGCGCATTATGAATCAGGGGTCTTTGCAGAATACTGGTGTTGATACTGACGTTGCAATTGTTGGTGAAGGTTTTTTCCGCGTTCAGAAATATGACGGTTCTTTTGCTTATACACGTGATGGTTCTTTCAAAGTTGATTCTACAGGTCAGCTTGTAACAAATAACGGTCTTCGTGTTATGCCAGAGATTGTTCTTCCTGAAGGTTATGATGTTTCTACTTTGAACATTACTCAATCTGGTCTTGTAAGTGTAAAAGTAAATGGTGGAAATGATCCAGTTGAAGTTGGTCAGCTTGAATTGTTCCGTTTCCCTAATGCAGTTGGTTTACAGGCTGAAGGTGATAATCTTTTTAAGGTAACTGCTGCTTCTGGTGAAGCTATTGCTGGTCGTCCAGGTTATGATGGTTTTGGTGATACTCGTCATAAGTTTTTGGAAATGAGTAACGTTTCTGTTGTAAACGAAATGGTTGCTATGATTACTGCTCAGAGAGCTTACGAGTTCAACAGTAAGACAATCCAGACTTCAGATAATATGTTGTCTACTGCAGTAAATCTTAAACGATAGTAATTGGCCCTAGGGGCCATTCAGAGGTGGGAAAAAAATGAATGTAGGATTAATTTCAAATACATATAGCGGAATTACTAATGGCAATGGTGCTTTGACATCAGCTCGCCAGAATGCCGACAAAGCTAAATTCAGCGAACTTTTAGAACGACTTCAGAATCAGAACGACGGAAGGGGAACCGTTGCCTCTGAACAGATTGCTGAAAATGGACGTTTGAACGGCGATTATACTACTGGTTTTGCAGGAACTTATAATTCAGATTTAGATAAGAGTGCACGTCCTACAGGTGCAGCTGCAAATCAGGCTAATCCGCATGTACAGTCTAAAACTATAGACCGTACTTCAGAACTTTACGAAAAATCAATGGAATTGGAAAGTTATTTTGTAAAACAGATGCTTTCTGCAATGCGTAGAACTGTTATGAAGAGTCAGGATTCAGACTTTGCACAGCAGACTTACGAAGATATGCTTTACGACGAATACGCAACTGCAATGACAAAAAATGCAGGCTTCGGTTTGGCAGATCAAATTTATTTAAGTTTGGTATAAATCAGGACCTCCTCCTGTTTTTTATAGTTTACATCCTTTAATGCCCGTTGTACGTTGTGCAACGGGCATTTTTACTTTTTTTTTATACGCTAATTGACAGTCACCCAACGTTAGAGGACAGTCAACGAACATTCGTTGACTGTCCTCTAACGTTGGGTGACTGTCGTTCTTGTGTCATTCTTGTATATTACTTTTTTCTTCAAAAGTGATATAATAAAATTATGTCTAGTCAAAAATCTTTGCCGGAAAATATTTCTGGAGTTCATATTCACTTTGTTGGAATCAAGGGAACTGGTATGGCTGCTCTTGTGGAAATTCTTTTCCATAATGGTGCAATTATTACTGGTTCCGATGTTTCTGAACGCTTTTATACTGATGAAATTATTGAAAAACTTGGTCTTAAAGCTCTGTCTTTTTCTGAGAAAAATATCACTGACCAGGTTCAGTACGTAATTTATTCATCAGCTTACAAACTTGACAAAAATCTTGATTTAATCGCCGCTGTTGCCCGTGGCATTCCTTGTCTTTTGTATACAGAGGCTCTTGGAAGTCATAGTTCCCGTGCTTATTCCTGCGGCATTTGTGGTGTTCATGGTAAAACTTCAACTACTGGTCTTACTGGAACAATCTTAAAAGAAATTAAAGACCTTCCAACTCAGGTTCTTGCCGGTTCAATCATTAAATCTTTTGGTGATACCTGTACTTACACAAGTCCATTAGTTGGTAGAAATGCTGATAAGAAAAACATTTTTGTTGCTGAAACTTGTGAATATCAGCGACATTTTATGAGTTTCTGTCCTCAAAAAATCATTTTGACTTCTGTTGAGCCAGATCATCAGGATTACTATCCAACTTATGAAGATATTCGAGATGCTTTTGTAGATTACATTTGTAAACTTCCACAAAACGGAGACCTTATTTACTGTGCAGATGATGCTGGTGCCGTTGAAACTGCAAATATTGCCAAGTCAAAACGAAATGACATTAATCTTATTCCATATGGCACAAAGGCTGATGTGGAATATGGTCTTACATTTGGTAAGGTTGAAAATGAACTGAACAGTTTTACCGTTGGTGGTAAGGAATTTGCTATTGCTATGCCTGGTCGCCATGAAGTAATGGATGCAACTGCCGCTGTAGCACTTGTTTGCCAGCTTCTAAAAACCTTTTGCAAAAATCCTGCTGATTATTATGATAATATTAAACAGGGCTTACTTAATTTTGCTGGTGGTAAACGCCGAAGTGAAATTATTGGCCGTACAAAATCCCGTCACGGACATGATGTGGTTGTAATTGATGATTATGGCCATCATCCTACTGCGGTAAAAACAACTTTGGACGGCTTCCGTGAATTTTATAAAGGCCGTAAAATTATTGTAGATTTCATGAGTCACACTTACAGCCGAACACAGGCGCTTCTTAAAGAATTTTCAGAAAGTTTTGATAGTGCTGATGTGGTTGTTCTTCATAAAATCTACAGCTCTGCCCGTGAAAATCCTTCTGACTTTGAAATTACCGGATTAACTCTGTTTAATCAGACTGTGGAACATCTAACTGCAGTTAAACAGAATATGCTGGCAAAATACTACGAAGAAATTCTTGATGCAAAAGATTTTGTATTGGATGAATTGGATAAGCCGTTACCTTCAGAATACCCGGATGGATATCTTTTAGTTACAATGGGTGCCGGTGATAACTGGAAACTGGGCAAGGCTGTTTTGGATACTTTAAAAGAGGTGAATAAATAATGACTAGTATGACTGGATATGCTTACGAAGAAGTTTCTTCTGAAAAGGCTGTAGTTAGTGTTGAAATAAAATCTGTAAATTCCCGATTTCTGGATTTATCTGTAAATCTTCCACCATATTTGAATCCTCTTGAAAGCTATTATCGTGGAAAGATTACAGAAAAGGTTATTCGTGGCAAGGTTGATGTTTACATTCGTGTAAAAGAACTGGAAAGTGATGCGGAAGTTTCTGCTGATACTGGAATGGCTGTTTCATATCTTAATGCTATTAAAAAAGTTGCAGATGCCTGCGGTTATGACAGTAATAACATCCCTTTGAATCTGGTTTTAAGTCAGCCAGGAGTTCTTAATTCTAATAAATCTTACGATGTGGAAAAATACAAGGCTTTAATTGAACCTGTATTTAATGCTTCTCTTGCAAAATTTTGTGCCGACCGTGAACGGGAAGGTGCAAATATGAAGGCTGATCTGGAAGCAAAACTTGGTAAACTGGAAGAGTGTGCCGCCTTTTTCAAAGAATGGCAGCCTAAAATGGAAACTACATTTAAAGAACAGGTTACAACAAAGTTTAATGAGCTTTTAGGTGATCACGCAGATGAAAACCGAATTATGACTGAAACTGCTGCAATGATTGTAAAATATACTATTAATGAAGAAATTGTTCGTCTTCACAGTCATATTGCCGCAATGAAAGGGGAGTTGAAAAATAATCCTACACCTGGTAAAAAACTTGATTTTATCTGTCAGGAAATGAATCGTGAAATCAACACAATTGGAAGTAAAAATCAGTTCTCAGAAGTAGGCGCCATGGTAATCACCGCTAAGGATTCATTGGAAAATATTAGAGAACAATCTAAAAATGTTGAGTGAGGAAGTGAAATATGAAGTTAAACAAAGAAGTGCGTGTTGCAATCAGTGGAAAATCTGGTTGTGGAAATACAACAGTAAGTGGCCTTTTATCACAAAAATTAGGTGTAACTTTAATCAATTATACATTCCGTCAGCTTGCTGCAGAAAAAGGTATGACTCTTGCAGAGGTAATTGAAGCTGCTAAAAATGATGATTCATATGATAAATACGTTGACCAGCACCAGGTTGAACTGGCATTAAAGGAATCTTGCGTTTTGGGCAGTCGTCTTGCCATCTGGATGCTTAAAGAAGCTGATTTGAAGGTTTACCTTTATGCAAGTGATGAAACTCGTGCCAGCCGTGTATTCAACCGTGAAGGCGGAGATTTACAGCAGATTAAAGATTTTACTGCCATGCGTGACCGTGAAGATACTGGCCGCTATAAAGATTTTTATGGAATTGATAATAACGATTATTCATTTGCAGATATAATCATTGATGTAAATTCAAAAACTCCTGATGAAATTGTTAAAATTATTATTGATAAACTGGTGGACAAAGGTGTTGTATCCGAGTAGATTATATTGTAAGTTATAATTTATAATGGAGAGTATTGTAAAATGAAAAAAGTAATTTGGGCTTTGCTTAGCATTTTCTTTCTTAATATCTCAGTTTATTCATTAGATATAACACTGCGAGCAACACCTTCTGTTTTAATCCCTACAGATTCTGAAAAATTTTCTATTGGTTTTGGTGGAATAGTTCAGGCAGATGCAGATATCCTTGGATTTTTGAATATTGGTGCAGAAGGCGTTTTTGATATGGTAAAACCTGCCAGTCTTGATGAAAGTATTAATCTTGTTGGTGGTGGACTTGGACTTAGTGCTTATTATTCTCCATTCAGTCGTCTTTATCTTGGTGCTGGTGGAAGTTTTGGTATTTATAATTTTGCTACCAAAATTGATGATGTTTCACAATCTGCAACAGATCTTTATTGGCGTGGATATGGAGAACTTGGTTTCCGTGTAACACCTGAATTTACAGTATCTGCTACTGGTGGATATATGGATTATATGGTTAGTGGTACCGATTCTATATTCAAAGGTATTAATGCCGGTCTTTCTTTCCGATACACATTCAGTACAAACAGTAAAAGTTCTTCAAGTTTTGGTATAAGTTTTGATCAGGATGATGCTGCATTCCCATTGTTTATGAGTGCATATCGTAACTGTCCAATTGGAACTTTAGTTTTGAAAAATAATGAATCTTCAGAAATCCGAAATGTTCGTGTTCAGTTCAGAGCAGGTAAATATACAGCTTCAACTTACGAATCTGCAAAGATTTCAAGAATCAACCGTCACTCTTCAGAAAGTATTCCTTTATATGCCGATTTCTCAACAGAAATCTTAAAGTATTCTGAAAACGGTAAAATTAATGGTGAAATCGTTGTAGATTATGAACTTCTTGGTAAGAAAAAACAGTCTGTGCAAAATGTAATTATTAGTGTTTACAACAGAAATGCATTCTATTGGGCAGATTCAACTGCACTTGCTGCTTTTGTCTCATCAGAAACTCCTGAAGTACAACAGTTGGCTTCTATCATTTCTGGTATCGAAACAAATAATCTTATTCCTGGTATGAATAAAAACTTCCAGATTACTGCTGCTGTATTCGAAGGACTCCGTCTTTCTGGTATTAGATATTCTGGTGATAAATCAACTCCATATGCTACTTATCATAATTCTTATGAACTTGATTCCATTCAGTATCCTCTACAGACTATGAATTACCTATCTGGTGATTTAGATGATCTTGGTATTCTTCTTATGAGTTGTCTCCAGTCTGTTAGTGTTCCTACAGGCTATATGGCTCTTGATGATGATTTTATTGTTCTTGTAGGAATGGGTATTTCTAACGGAACAGAACAGAATCATTTTACTTCTGCAGATAATGTTCTTTCAGATGATGATAATGTTTACTTTGGTCTTTCAATGGCAAACTTCGAAAAGGGATTTGTTGCAAGTAGAAAAGCTGCTGCAAAATTAATTGCAGAGGCTAAAGCTGATGAAGAAAATCCTCATGAATATGTTTCAACTCAGGCTGCATGGCAGATTTATTCTCCAGCTGTATTTAGTGGAAGTGGTAGTACATTTGAATATCCTTCACGTGCTTCTGTAGAAGCTGCAACAAAAACTGCAATTAATGATTACATTAATACTGATCTTGCAAATGTTCTTGCCCGTGCAAGAGCTTCTGGTGATGCAAATAAGATTGGGGTAGCACTCCTTCGTTCTGGAAGAGTTGCTGAAGCTAAAGTTGAATTTGGAAAACTTAGCACAACTTCTGCTATGAATAACCTTGCAAACTGTTACATGGTAGAAAAAAATTATACAGCAGCATTGAATCAATATAAGAAGGTTCTTGCAAAAGATCCTCAGAATAGAATTGCGCTTAATGGTGTAGAAAAAGCAAGTGAAAAACTTGGTCAATAAATCGGGAGTCTGTTAATGAAAAAGTTACTTACTTTAGTTTTATTGATTTTAGCTTTTACAGTTCCTTCTTTTGCCGATGTTGAATTGCGTTTGGATGGTGGTTTTATAATTCCAAATGATGCAACTTATAAACCATCGGCATCGGTTTCTGCAGGGTTTGAATTTTCTCCATTTACAATTCGTGGTCGTGATTCAATCTTTTTCTCTGCATTGGGAAACTGGTCTACAATTGAAGCTGATGGTATTAAAGCACTTAATGTTTTAGATTTCGACTTTTCTCTAGGTTATAATTTTAGACTTAATGATCGTGTAAGTCTTTCTTTGGAAGGACTGGCAGGAGTCTGGTCTGTTTCAGAAGATAAGGAACAGAATTTTCCAGCAGCTTCAGGTTTAGTTTATGGTGGAAAAGGTTCGGTTTATTATTATGTTTTGCCAGAATTAAGAGCTGGTGCTTATGCAGGTTATAAGGTTAATAATTATAATCCATCACCTTTGAAACAGGGTATAGAAGTTGGTATTTCTCTTAAATATAATTTCTCAAAAGGGTTGTTTGGTTCTTCTGCAGTGACAATGATTAATGAGGATGAAATTTATGCAGGTCCACTTTTCCCTGTATTCTATTCTAGATATTCAGATCATAGTTTTGGAAGTATTACATTTATAAATAATGAAAAGAATGATATTAGAGATGTAGAAGTCTACGTTTATATTGAACAGTTTATGTCCAATCTAGATATTGCTGTAAAGTATGATGTAGTAAAAAGAGGTGAATCATTTGATGCAGAATTAACAGCCTTTTTGAATGAAAATATCCTTAATACTCTCATGGCTTCAAAAGCAGATGCAAAAATTATTATTAATTATACTTCTCTTGGTAAACGAGTTTCTACAGAACAGAGTATTGAACTTACAGCTTTAAGTCGCAACTCAATGACTTGGGATGATGACCGTGCAGCTGCTGCTTTTGTTTCTCCACATGATGCAAGTGCTTTGTTCTTTGCAAAACAGGTTAAAGCTATTGCCGATAGAGAATTCACTTCTGCAAAGCCTGAAAATCTTCAGATTGGTGCAGCATTATTCGGTGCACTTAAAGCATACGGTTTGAATTATGTAGTTGATCCAACTTCGGCCTTTACAGATAACGTAGGTACTTCCAGTGTGGACTTCTTGAAATTCCCATATCAGACACTTATTTATCGTGGTGGAGACTGTGACGACCTTACAATTTTGAATTGTGCTTTATTTGAAGCATTAGGTATTGATACAGCTATGATTACAGTTCCAGGACATATTTTTATGGCTTTTGATTCTGGACTTACAGATAAGGAACTTTCTAAATTCCCAGATGAAATGTATATTGTTCACGAAGGAAAAGTTTGGGTTCCACTCGAAATTACATTGTGTCAGGATTCTTTCCTTTTGGAACGACAGACAGGTTATCGTGAATGGAGAAAATTCACAGAAGAACGTGCAATTATTCCTTTAAAAGATGCATGGAAAGAATTTGCTCCTGTTGGAATTCCTGAATCTGATGTAAAACTTGATATGCCTTCAAAAGATGAAATCCTTAGAGGTTTCAGAAATAATAAATAGAAGAGGAGTTTTTTTATGAAAAAATTTATTGCCATTTTAGCAGCAGCTTTATTAACAGCAGTTTCTGTTTTTGCAGCAGATTCATACACTGTAAAATCAGTAAAAGGAAAAGTGACATACGAAGTATCTGCCGGTAAGTTTAAGGAAGTTACAGTTGGTCAGGTTCTTTCTATTTCAAGTATAATTAATACAGGTGTTAATTCTACACTTGAACTTACAGCAGATGGTCAGACTTTTACAATTAAACCAATGCAGAAAGGTACTGTAGAATCTTTGATTACATCTAATACAGCTGTAGGTTTTAAAAAGAATCCATCTACAACAACATCTGGTAAAGCTGTAGCTGCAGCTGCTAACACAACTGGTAAAGGTACAAATACAGCTTCTGAACGTAGTTCAGGAAAAGGTGAGGAAAACTTAGAAATTGATGAATAAGACATTCAAAAATTTTTTTATTCCAATTTCTGCTATAGTTCTTAGTTCACTTTTATGTTTTACTTCATTAGATAAAAAAATTGCTGATATATTTCAGCGTCCAATGAAGAGTACAAAAGAATCATCATCTATATTGCTCATTAATGTAGATGATGTAGCTGTTGCTGAAATTGGTACATATCCAATTGGGCGCGAAGTATATGCTAAAACTCTTATTGCACTTAAAGACCTTGGCGCTTCACAGACTGTATTCGATTTAAGTTTTATTGATAAAGGGCTTGCTAAAGTCGATGAACGTTATATTTCAGAAGACCTTGTTGAATACATAAAAAACAGTTTTGCACAGTTAGAAGAAGGTTATATTTCTTCAAACTCTGCAATGAATGATATTATCCTTTCTGTATCTCACAGTGTAAAAAATGCCGATGAACAGCTTGCAGATGCATTAAAATTCTTTGGTGATTCTTATGTTACACTAACTTTTAATAATGGTCAGATTCCAGAAGAATACTTTAATGAATATCTTGATTCTTCTATAGCTTTAACAAATGTAGAAGCTTATAAAGATACATTAACTCCTGTACAGACAACTGTAACTCCTGCAATTTATGATTTTATGACTAGTGCAGAACGTGCAGGTTTTGTTAATGGTAACCCTGATAGCGATGGATATTTAAGACGACTGGATCTTTTATACAAATATAACGGAAAATATTATGGGCAGCTAGTTTTTGTTCCTTTGCTGAAAAAACTTGGTAACCCCGATATAAAAGTTACTAAATCAAAAATTGTGCTTCAGAATGCTGATTTTGGCGATGGAAATGTAAGAGATGTAGTGATTCCTCGTGCACAGGATGGTTCTGTTCTTCTTAAATACCCAAAGAAAAATTATGACAATTATAATGCCGTAAGTTTGTGGAATGTTTACCGAACATATCTTCTTGAAGAAAATGTTATAGATTTAGTTGAAAAAATGTATTATAACGGTTTCTTCGAACTTTGGGATGGTGAAAATCCTGCAGATTATTTAGGTGCATATCAGTATCTTCGCGATGAACTTGCAAATGGTGAAGATATTGAAAATGGTGTTTCTTACGAAGACTATTTTATGTATAGAGAAGCCTTCTGGGAATATATTGCTGAATTCTTATCTGAAGAAACTGAAAATAATATAATTGAGTATTCAGATTTTGATGAAGATACTATCGAGTATATTTCCCTTACTTTTGAAAATGCCAGAGCACAAGTTGCAGCATATAATGATGCTGTTTCTTCTGTTAAGGATAAAGTTAATGGTTCGTTCTGTCTGTTTGGTGCAACTTCTACAAGTTCAACAGATTCCGGACTTATTCAATATGAAGAAAATTATCCTCGAGTTGGATTGCACTATACTTTAGCAAATCAGCTTTTGGCTCAAGACTTTGTAGTTGATTCTAATCCTTTAATTGGTATTTTAATTGCTATGATTCTTACATTTGGCTATTACTTTTTGTCTATAAAAATTAAGAGCACAGGTAAGCAGATTAGTACAGGTATAATAACAATAATAATCTCTACGGTAATACTTCTTGCAATTTTCTGTATTTCCAGAGTTTATATTGGAGTTGCGGTTCCAATATCATCTTTGATTATTACATTCCTTATTGTTACTGTTTCAGGATTTTTAACTGCATCTAAAGATAAAAAATTCATTACAAATGCATTCAGCCAGTGTCTTGCTCCTTCTGTTGTACAAGAACTTGTAAAACACCCTGAAAGTTTTAAACTTGGTGGCGATACTTTTGAAATGAGTGCTATTTTTACTGATATTCAGAAGTTTTCAGGCTTCAGTGAACTTTTAAGTGCTTCACAACTTGTTGCTTTATTGAATTACTATCTTACAAAGATGACCGACATTCTTATGGAGCAGGGTGCAACTGTTGATAAGTTTGAAGGTGATGCGATTATTGCCTTTGTAGGTGCTCCATATAAATATACAGACCATGCAAAGCGTCTTTGCCGTGCAGCGCTTAATATGAAAAAGCACGAAGAGGAAATGAATAAAGAAATTCGTGAAATTTCTGGTACGGAAGTTGTTCCTGCAGGAATGGATGAAAATCTCTTTGAAGCATTTAAGATTATGGTTAAAAATAACCGTACATTATTTACAAGAATTGGTATTAATTCTGGTGATATGGTTGCTGGTTATATGGGTAGTGATGGTAAGAAAAACTACACTATGATGGGTAATAATGTAAACCTTGCCAGTCGTCTTGAAGGTGTTAATAAACAATATTCAACAGGTGGTATTCTTATTAGTGAGTCTACCCGTAAACTTCTTGATGATGATTTTATTGTTAGAAGCCTTGATAGAGTTAGAGTAGTGAATGTAAATACACCATTGCGTCTTTATGAACTTCTTGAAGAAAAAACAAATGCTACTCCAGATTTGTGCTCTTATGCAGAAAGA
This sequence comes from Treponema sp., assembly GCA_045597485.1. GTDB lineage: Bacteria > Spirochaetota > Spirochaetia > Treponematales > Treponemataceae > Treponema_D. Next base: position 25,649 of record JAZLKI010000001.1, on the reverse strand, counting down.
TGGGAAATAGCAATGAGTACTTTCGAAAATGGTGATTATGAAAAAGCTCTAAAACTTTTCCAGGAATTAGGTAACGAAAACCCTTCTGATAATGTAGCTAAATATTATATTGAACTTGTTTCAAGATTCTTTATAAAAGGTTCTTATCCAAAAGAATTGGATAACTTTGGTGTAGAATACATCCCAGAAGATAAAGTATTTAAATTACTTCAGAAGTAATATTCATTATTTAATTTAATTACAGTTATAAAAAAAACAGCATATAAAGGACAGATGTTTAACGTTAAACAACTGTCCTTTATATGCTGTTTTTTTATTTTCTTTTAGTGAAAACTCTATCTATTTCAAATTTGCTAATAACCAGTCTTTGAACATGTTGTAATCATTTTCCATTGGAATTGCATTGTCTGGTAAGCGAAGAACAGCTTCAAGACGATCAGGCATTGGAGGTTCTTTTCCAATAGCATCTGTTACAATTGAACCAAACTTAGCAGGAGAAGCTGTTTCGAGAATTACACCAACAGCTTTTTTATCTGCAACTTTGTTTGCCCAAGTTGGAATGTTTGGTGTAAGGCCAGGTTTATTGTAATCATTTTTGTTACCAGCAATAAGAGCTTCCATTCCACCGTTACGAATATCTTCCCAAGCTGCATAACCAATAGCTCCGTGTGGATCAATGATATATCCAGTTTTATCGTTACAAGCTTTAATTGCATTCATAATTCCGTCATTGTCTGTCCAGTAAGAAGCAAACATCTGACGAACCTGATCCAAAGTATACATAGCCTTGATACGTTCGTAGTTACTTGGAGCACCTACGTCCATAGCATTAGCAAATGTTTCTACAGAAGGGCGAGCATTGTAGTCTCCAGTTGCAATCCAATCTGGAATTGTTTTATTGCTGTTTGTTGCAGCTGTGAAACCTGCAATTGGAGCTCCCATTTCTTTTGCAATAAGACCCGAAGTCAAGTTACCAAAGTTTCCAGAAGGAACAACCATTACGATAGCAGGATCATGAATCTTATTATCCATTGCTGCACGGTTTCTTACTACCAAAGATGAATACATGTAGTAGAAAGATTGTGGCAAAAGACGTGCAATATTAATTGAGTTAGCTGAACTAAGACGAAGTTTTCCGCGAAGTTCGTTATCTGTAAATGCAGTTTTTACAAGTTTCTGACAATCATCGAATGTACCTTTTACTTTAAGTGCACGAACATTACCAGTGAATGTAGAAAGCTGTTTTTCCTGTAATGGACTAATTTTTCCATCAGGATAAAGAATTGTAACATCAAGACCTGGCACGTTGTGGAAAGCACTTCCTACAGCTGAACCTGTATCGCCAGAAGTTGCAACTAAAATATGTAAAGGTGTACTTTCATTTCTATTGAAATAAGACATTGTACGAGCCATGAAACGAGCACCAAAGTCTTTGAAAGCACATGTTGGACCGTGAAAAAGTTCCATAACATATGAAACTGAATCAAGTGGAACTACTTTTGGCTGGAAAGGATATGCATCCTGAATTATAGCTGCCAAATCATCATCTGGAATTTCACCTTCTACATAAGGTTTTGCCATATTAAAAGCAATGTCACGGAATGATGGAGCTGGGTCTTTACTAAGTAAAGATGAATCAAGTTTTGGAAATGAAGTTGGAATGTATAAACCACCAGTTGCCTGATTCATTCCTCCCATTACTGCTGTTTTAAAATCAGCCTTTACACTGTTATCTCTTGTATCTGTGTAAATCATTCATATCTCCTGTTTGTTTATAACCCATATACAAGGGCATCAACTATTTTTTCTGCTAATTCTTCTTTACACTTTGTTACACAAGTGTTCCAGTTTTTACCTGTAGCTTCCTGTGTAAATGTTGAAGAAAATACTTTGTTTCCTTTTTTCATACTTACTGCCTGAATATCAGCAATAAGTGAACATAAGTATCCGTCATCGCAAGGTTCTACTGGTTTTGTAAACTTAATTGTACCAACAATTAGGTAACCATATGAATCTTCAATGATTTCGTAATTTTCTTTATATAAAGTGTTTAATGATTTTCCGATATAAGATGTTTCATTAATTGGTGCATTACCAACCATTGTCATTCCGCGAGTACGGAATTCTGAAAGTACATCGTAAGAGTTGTTTACAGGTCTGTCTTTTTCATTGAAATCCCAAATGAAAAGAACTGCACCTTTATTAATGATATCTGAACGAACTTTCCAGTCTGCAGAAGCACCTTTTTCAAGTGCTGCTTCTTTTACAGAATCATTTAATGGTGTTGGGTAGATTGTTACTTTAGAATTACAAGCGAATGTTGGTTTTTCTGGTGTGAAAGTGTAAGTTCCATTTTCATCTGTAGTTACTTCAATTTCATTGAATAAAATTTCGCCATCTTTTTTTGAAGCAGGGTATTTTACGTTCAAAATATAGTCTGATAAAGGAACCCCATTTTTATCTGTAACTGCAACTGTATATTTACCAGTAAAATCGCGATTAATTGTTCCAACTTTTGTAGAAGCTGTAAATTTTATGAAAACATTAGAAATGTCATCGAGGAAGATTTCTTCTTCTGTCTGTTCGAAAACATCAACAACTTCGTCATCATCATATGTAACAATTGGAGTTTTTTCTGTTTTAGTTGATAAATTTGATGTTTCTGGTGCCTGTTTGTCTGATGATTCTGCAGGTTGAGTAGTACCACAAGATGCAAACAAGAATAAAGAAATTGTAGAAATAAGAACAATATTTTTTAACTTCATAAATACTTTTTTTTCTCCCCCAATTTTTTTCTATATATTTTATTATTTATAAGGCATTTTTACAATAAGATATTGCGAAAAAATTGTTATAAATGATAGAATTGAGACGGGGATTTTTTAGGGTGTTTTATGAATCGTTGTACTAAAGCTGTTCTTTATAAAGACAATTTAAAATATAATCTTAATCAAATTCGAAAATATGTTAATCCAAATGTAAAGCTCTGTGTCGCCGTAAAAGCAGACGGTTACGGCCATGATGCAATTTTAACTGCCCGGCTTGCAGAAGAAGTTGGTGCATCTTATTTAGCTGTTGCCACTGTTGATGAAGGTATTGAACTTCGTGATGCAGGAATTAAAACTGGCATTTTGCTGTTGAGTCTTTGTACTCCAGAGGAAATGTCTTCGCTTTTTAAATATAAAATTACACCTCTTGTTTTTTCAAATGAATATATAAATCTTTTGAGTAATGCCGCAAATCAGTTTTATGGTAATGATGATACAAAATTTGACGTTCATCTGGCAGTTGATACTGGTATGGGTAGAATTGGCTGTTATTCTTATGAGGCAGGGGAGCAGGCAAAATTAATTGAAACTTCTATGCATCTTAAATTAGGTGGAATGTGTACACATTTTGCACTTTCGGATGGCCTTTCTGAAGATGCTCAGGCTTTTACTCGTGCGCAGTTTGAAGATTTTAAAAAAGCTGTGGAAAATGTAAAAGTTGAAGGAATTGATCCTGGAATCTGTTCTTGTGGTGCTAGTGCTGCTTTACTCAATAACGAAGAAATGCATTTTGATATGGTGCGCCCTGGAATTATTACTTACGGATATTACCCTGACGAAATTACAAAAGAATATTTACTTTCTAAACATAAAGATTTTGATATTAAACCTGTCCTTGCTCTTGAAACTAAAGTTGTGGCAATTCGCCGTTTTCCAAAGGGCAAGTCTGCCTCTTATGGGCGAACATGGATTGCCAATGAGGAAACTGACATTGCCGTTTTGCCTATAGGTTATGCTGACGGTTTGTTAAGACGTTTTTCGCCAGGCCTTACAGTAACTATTAACGGTAAAAATTATCCTGTTCGTGGTCGCATTTGCATGGATCAATGTATGGTTGAAATTGGTAAAGATAATCCTGATGTTAAATTGTGGGATAAAGTTGTAATTTTTGGCCCTGCTGAAAGTGGCGCTTTAAATACTGCAGAAGATTTAGCAAAGATTGGAAAAACTATTTCTTACGAAGTTTTAACTGCTTTGTCTAAACGTGTTGAAAGAAAAGTTTTTACTTCTGAAACTAAATAGAAAGATCCGGTAACCAGCAGAAGATTTCCGTTTTCTGCTGATTCCCGCAAGGCTTTTTCTATCATCATTTTATAATCTTTGTCTGCTGTAAATTTAATTTCTGAATTTGTAAAGGCTTCAATTTCTGCATTAAGATTTGATGCTTTTTTTTCACCTGGACGTGTAACGTAAACATGGTCAAATCTATATTTGAAAGTTTGAGCCATATCTTTTACATCTTTATCTGCAGCACAGGCAAAAAGTAAATTTACTTTTTTTTCACCGTAAAGTTTATTCAAAGTGTCGATTGTAAGTCTTACGCTGTTTAATGTATGGGCACCGTCAAGAATCAGTGCAGGTATACCTTTATAGCCTTTAACTTTTTCCACAATTTCAAAACGGCCAGGGATTTTTGCCTTTGCAAGACCACGTTCAATAATTCCTTCATCCATATTTGGGAAGATTTTTTTGATTGTTACAGCGGCCATTGCAGCATTCTGGGCCTGCATTTTACCTAACAACTGCATTTCTGTATCAATTGGACGACTGAATAATTCACTTTCAAGATGAACTTTCATTCGTTTTGATTTTTCATTGAAATTATAATAAGAGTGATTAATCAAATCTTCTACAAAATAGAATGGTGCATGACGGGTAAGTGCTTTTTCCCGTAAAACAATTTTTACACTTTCTGTTTGCTGTGGTGCAATTACAACTGGAGTACAATTTTTAATAATGCCGCCTTTTTCTGCAGCAATTTTTTCAAGAGTATCTCCAAGAAATTCTGTATGTTCAAGTTCAATTGGTGTAATACAGCAGATTTTTGGTCTGATTATATTAGTTGCATCTAAACGTCCACCAAGTCCAACTTCGAAAACCGACCAGTCTACCTTTGCTTTTCTGAAACAGATAAATGCATACAAAGTAACAAGTTCAAACCATGTTAAAGGACGTTCTGCCGGAAGATTTTCAGGAATAATTGAATCGATCGTAGGAACCATTTCTTTTATGGCTTCTTCGTAAATTCGTTCTGTAAAAAATCCTGTTGGTTTTGCAATTCTTTCACGGAAATCTGTAATGTGAGGTGATGAATATAATCCTGTTGTGTAGCCAGCTTCATCTAAAATACAAGCAATTAATTTAGAAACGGAACCTTTACCTTTTGAGCCCGCAACATGAACACAAGGGGCATAGTCTTGAGGATTATCAAATCGTTTACAAAGGTAATCAATTGTGTCTAGCCAGAATATATTTTTTTCAGGTTGTCGTTCAAAATTTAAGTAATTATCCAGCCAGTCTTGAAATACGTCTATAGCTCTCACGATTTTAATTATAATTAGAATTTTTATAAAATGATAGTCAAAAGTAAGAGTATTGCGAGATTAAACTATGAGTTTATAAATAATATGTAAAAAAAATGATTTAATTGACGTACATTTAAAAATAAATATAATTAAATACTATATATAAAAACAAAAGGGTGTTTCTATGAGTGACGAAATTCAGTACACAGACTTGAATAAAAGTTTCGAAGCTGCACTTGAACGCAGTAAAAAAATTGAAGAAGATTTAGTAAAAAATCCTAAAAAATATAGAGTTTTAACAGGTGACCGTCCAACTGGTCGTCTTCATATTGGTCATTATTTTGGTTCTTTGCAGAATCGTGTTCGTCTTGCAAGTATGGGCGTTCCAACAATGATTCTTATTGCAGACTATCAGGTTTTAACAGACCACGATGCCTTCGATAAAATCAGTGAAAATACAAAACAGCTTGTAATCGATTACCTTGCAGCAGGAATTGATCCTTCTAAACAGGATGTAATTATTTATCCACACAGTTATGTTCCAGAATGTAACCAGTTGATGATTCCATTCTTAACATTGGTTTCTAATGCTGAACTTAGCCGTAACCCAACTGTAAAAGAAGAAATTGAAAGTGCAGGATTGAAAAACGTAAATGCCGGTATGTATACATATCCTGTTCATCAGGCTTGTGATATTTTGTTCTGTAAGGGAAACATTGTTCCTGTTGGTAAAGATCAGCTTCCACATCTTGAAATGACTCGTACAATTGCTAGCCGTTTTAACAAGAAGTTCTGTACAGATATGAACAAAGAACCTGTTTTCCCAGAACCACAGGCTCTTCTTTCTAAAACACCAATGATTCTTGGTCTTGATGGAAGCCAGAAGATGTCTAAATCTCGCGGAAATGCTGTAATGCTTTCTGCTACAGAAGACGAAACTGCAAAACTTATTAAAAAGGCTAAAACTGATCAGGACCGTAATATTACTTATGATCCAGTTAACCGTCCAGAAGTTGCAAATCTTCTTATGCTTATTAGCCTTTGTACTGGTGAAGCTCCAGAAGCTATTGCTGCAAGAATTGGCGACGGTGGTGGAGGAATGCTTAAGAATACTCTTACAGAAGCAATGAATGAAAAGCTCCGCCCATTGCGTGCTGAGCGTGCCCGCCTTGAAGCAGATCCAGAATATATTCGTAAGGTTTTACTTGATGGTGCAGCAAAAGCCCGTGAAATTGGTATTAAAACATTGGAAGAAGTTCGTGAGCGTATGAATATGTGCATATAATAGCAAATCCGTTAAAAACGACAGTCCATTGCGACTGTCGTTTAGGATTTACGCAAGAACTGCTCCGAGAATTTATCCGAGGCGTGCATATAATAGCAAATCCGCGATGTTTTACGAAGTAAAACTCGATAGCTATGCGTATTAAAAACGACAGTCTATCGCGTTATAACACGCAGGTGACAGTCACCCAACGTTCGGTGGCTGTCACCTGCGTGTTATTTTTTTTTATTTATAAGACTTGTTTACAACTTCCAGTAATTTTGCTTTTGTATTCATTTCAGGATCTTCAATAACACATTCCAGTAGTTCATTAAGAATTCTGCCAAGTTCTTTACCAGCAGGAATCCCGGCCTGAATTAAATCCTTGCCATTCACAGCTAAGTCTTTTAATGAAAGTGCAGTTTGTTTTTCAAGTTCTTTTTCTATTCTTTTCCTTAATTCAATTAACAAATCGACACTGGCACTGTAACGAATATTTACCGGTTCATTCCACATACCGTACATATCAGCCATGCGGACATCATATAAATCATCAAGATTTTCTGGCTGCACTCTAATAATAAAACGACGAACTGCTGCACTTGTCCAATTTGATTCGTAATGGAACATATGCTCCTTTATAAGGTGACAAACATTATTTATCATTTCATTAGAGAATTTTAATCTTGTTAGAATTGCTTTTGTAATCTTCTCGCTGTGCTGTTCGTGCATGTAAAAAGTTACTGTTTCAACAGTTTTAGTAGAGCCATCGTTTTTATTACCGTCAAGAACAGTTTCAGTCACCAGCTTTTTAGCTGCGGGTTTACCAATATCGTGGAATAAAGCTGCAAGACGAACATTTAATTTTTTTGCAGGAGCACCATCGCAGGCGTAAAATAAATGGTCTAACACGTCAAAATGGTGGAAAGCCCTGTAATCAGACTGAATGCAGCCACGGCAGATTATAAATTCCGGTATGAAAAGCTCCAGAATTCCAGTTTCTTCCATAAGTTTAAGACCAATACTTGGCTTTTTAGACTGTAAAATCTTTTCAAATTCATCACGGAATCGTTCAATGGAAATTGAAATTATTTTTTTCTGAATATCGTCTTTTGATATTTCTGAATATGTATTTTTTTCAATTTCAAAACCAAGTTTAGAAGCAAAACGAAGGGCACGTATTGGACGCAATCCGTCTTCCATAAATCGGTCATGAGGATTTCCTACAGTTCTGATAATCTTCTTTTTTATATCTTTTTGACCACCAAATGGATCTACAATTGAACCATCAGCTAAATTTACGGCAATTGCATTCATTGTAAAATCACGGCGGGCTAAATCTTCTTCGATTGTGGCAGCGTAATTTACTTTATCTGGGTGACGTCCATCAGAATAACCAGTTTCAGTTCTAAAAGTTGTAACTTCAATTTCCTGTTTTTTAAAATGAACTGTTACAGTTCCATGTTCAATGCCTGTAGGAATAACAGTTTTAAAAAGCTTCATAACATCTTGTGGTGTTGCGTTTGTTGCAACATCCCAGTCGGAAGCTTCCTTGTGCAAAAATATATCACGGACGGCGCCACCAACAAGGTAGGCTTGAAATCCGTTATTTTCAAAAACCGTATAAAAATCTTTTAAAACCTGAGGAACTGGAACTGTTTTTTTTCTAAAAAGTCTAATCATAATCAATTAATTCCTGAAGCTAGATAGCTTATAATATTCGAAAATCCAGAGAAAAAGATACATAAAAAAGTAGATACGATAAGATAGACCATATAAAAAATAAGGATTAATTTTCTTTTTTCAGTGAAAATTTTTATAATTGTTTCAACTAATAAACATACAGAAAGTAAAGTCGTAAATATGGCACTGTAAGATAAAATCAGCAGAATTGTAGATTGAGTATTATCCTGGAAATTCTGATAGTTGCCTAAAACATACAATGTAACAAGAAGTACACAGAAAAGGGTTAAAACAAAATCCAATATCATTGTGAGCTTATAAGTCAACGTATTGGAAAAAGTTTTCTTTGCATATTTAAAATCTATTTTTTTAGCCATTACTTGCAGTATTCTGTTTTCTGTTGGTATACTAATATATTATTGAATTATCAGGTTAAAGTCTATGAAGAGGTTTTTAACAAGTCTAATAATCCTTGCCATTTTTGGTGGCGTTGTGTTTTATATCGGATGGACTCAATTTAAAATAAAGCCGGAAAATATTGGTGTTGTTATTTCTAAAACAAATGGTATTGATAAAACTCCTGTAGAAAACGGAAAATTTGCCTGGCATAAACAATTTTTACTTCCTACTAATGCTGTTTTAAAATCTTTTTCAATTCAACCGGTAAATACTGTAAAGACTGTAAGTGGATCTTTGCCATCTGTATATGGTGATAATGCTTATAGTTTTGATTTTACAATTTCATTAACAGTTACACCTGAAGTTATTCCTTTGTTACTGGAAGCAAATAAAATTTCAAATTCAGAAGATTTAACAGCTTACCTGACAAATGCAGCCGATACTGTAGCTCAACTTGCAGCTGAGTACATGGTAAAAAAATCTCTTGAAAATCCTGCGTTTATGCCTGAATCTGTTAGAAGAGATGAATTATTAAGAAGTATAAAGATTTATCAAGAGTTTCCAGAGATTGATTTGACTGTGTTTGCTGTTACAAAATCTAAACTTCCAAACAGTAAAAAAGTTGAAATATTAAATAATGAAATAAATGATATAATTGAAAGTGCAGATATTAATGAAGAAGGTGACGTATTATGAAAATCTGGCTTGTAAGTATGGAATGTGCCGGTATAGCAGAAGCTGGTGGCGTGAAAAATGTATCATACTCTTTGTGTAAAGAATTTCAGGGGCTTGGCCATAAGGTTACCTTGTTTATTCCAGTTTTTAAATGTAATTCTTTTGCCGATTTAACTGAACTTCAGAATGTTGAAACTGAAGGATATGTAGAAATTTGTGGTAAAACTGAAAAAGTAAAATATATGACTGCGGTTTGCGAATCAGGTGGCTTTGAAGTTGTACTTGTAAATCATCCTTCTTTTGCAGAAAAAGAGGCAGTTTATACATACACAGAAAATGAACAGAAACTTAATCCTGCTCATGTTCGTGGTAATGGGCATATAGACGCACTGTATATGGACGTACTTTTCCAAAAGAGTGTTGCGGTATATGGAAGTATTGTTCCTCGTTCTGAAATACCTGATATTTTACATTGTCAGGATGCTTCTACTGCCTGTTTACCAGCTTTTATTGCTCAAAGAAAATGTTTTAAGAAAACTCAATCAGTTGTAACAATTCATAATGCAGGTCCTTATTACCATCACGAATTTTCTTCTATTGGCGAAGCAGCCTGGCATACTGGGCTTTCTGCAGAAATTCTTGAACAGTCGTTGAATAAAAAAGTTGTTGAACCATTCCTTATTGCTGCAGCTTCTGGTGCTTACCTTACAACTGTTTCAGAAGATTATGCAAAAGAACTTTTGAATCCTCTTAATGCTGATGTTACAGATGGACTTTCACCAATCTTTGCTGAACGAAAAATTGAAATTACCGGTATTACAAACGGATTTGATTTTGACCGTTATAATCCTGCAGATAAGGCAGTTTCAAAATTACCTTTTGAATTTAATCCAGAAAAAAATGATTTGGATGGAAAATTAAAATGCCGCAAGTTCTTTATTCAGAATGTAGTAAATACAGATAATTTTAATTCCACTGGTATAAAAAAATACGGCAAGTTAGATTGTTCACCAGAGTTTACAAAAGAAACTTATATTGCATACCATGGTCGTGTTACCAGCCAGAAAGGTATTGCTGTTTTAGCGGCTGCAATTCCTGGTATTTTGGAAAACTTTCCAAATGTAAGATTTGTTATTGCAGGGCAGGGGGAACCTCGTCTTGAAAATGAGATTATAGGATTATGTGAACGTTATGCTGGAAAAATTTCCTTTATGAACGGGTATAATCAGGCTGTTGTTCGACTTGTAACTGCCAGTAGCGATTTTATGGTTCTGCCAAGTTTCTTTGAACCATGCGGATTGGAAGATTTTATAAGCCAGGTTTATGGAACTTTACCTGTTGCTCACAAGACTGGTGGATTAAATAAAATTATTGATGAAAAAACAGGTTTCCTTTATCAGAAAAATACGGCAGAAATTCTTGTTGCGAAACTTGCACAGGTAATAATGATTAAAGATCTTAAACCTTCGGTAATTAATAAAATGATTAAGAGTGGTGCTGTTTGTGTTCATCATGATTATTTGTGGAAAAATGTTGTTCAAAAAAAATATTTACCTTTTTTCAAAGAAATTATAAAAAAAATAAAATAATGCTATTGACTAAAGTTTAGTATTTATATATATTTACAACACGTTCAGCAATGAACAGATATGCTGCTTTAGCTCAGCTGGTAGAGCACGTGATTTGTAATCTCGGGGTCGTGGGTCCAAATCCTACAAGCAGCTTATTCTGGGGAGTTCGCATAGCGGCAATTGCAAGGGACTGTAAATCCCTCGACTCACGTCTCCAGAGGTTCGAGTCCTCTACTCCCCAACAAAACGAGTTAGTTCTAAACTAACTCGTTTTTTTTTGCCTAAAAAAATAGCACACGAACGACAGACGATTAACGTTAAATGACAGACGATTAACGTTAATCGTCTGTCGTTCGTGTGTTAAAAATTCATGCTTTTGACAAAATACCTTCATTAGATTAAAATATTTAGAACAAATTTTTCTTTGAGGGGAGAAAATATGAAAGCCACCTTCTGGGGTGTTCGAGGTTCGCTTCCAACGCCAATTACACCGCAACAGGTTCAGTCTAAAATCTTAGCAGCAATACAACGTGCAACTCCATCTGATCTTGAAAATGCAGAGACTCGTGCAAAATTTGTTGCAAGTCTTCCTTCTTGGATTTATGGTACAACAGGCGGTAATACAGCTTGTGTTGAATTGGTTCATAAAGATACTCATATTATTCTTGATGCAGGAACAGGTTTGCGTGTTTTAGGAAAAAATCGTAAATGTCCTGAAAAGTATCACTTATTTTTTTCACACTTTCATTGGGATCACATTCAGGGTTTTCCTTTCTTTGATCACGCTTTTAATCCTAACTGTACATTCGAAATTTATTCCCATTTAGATGATTCTGAAAAATGGTTCAGGAATCAAATGACAGAACCTTATAGTCCACCTAATGTTGCAAAATCTATTTCGAAAAAATTGAATTTTCATAAATGTGAGGAAGGTAAAGAATTTGAAATTGATGGTATAAAAATTAATTCGCATAAAATGCGTCATCCTGGAGATTCTTATTCTTTTTCATTTGAAGCAGATGGAAAGAAATTTGTTTATGCTACAGATGTTGAATTAAGAACTTCAGATTATCAGAATACAAATGAAGGTGAAGCGGTCTTTAGAAATGCTGATGCAATTGTGATTGATGCGCAGTACACTGCTGAGGAAATATATCGAAAGGCAAATTGGGGACATTCTGCTTTCTGTTATGTAATAGATTTTGCTTTGTACTGGAATATTAAGAAAGTATATTTATTCCATCATGAACCTACATACGATGATAAAAAACTTCACGAAATGCTGCAGGCTGCCCGATGGTATGCTCAATATATTGATCATTGTGATATAGAAATCTATCTTGCAAAGGAAACTCAAGAGATTCAATTATGATTGTAAGTAACGAAGATCTGGATGCTTTAGATTATACTTTTTCAAAAAAAGAAATATTCCTGCTTGCAAAGTTTTTAAGAACAAAGCAAGAAGAAATGCCTGAAGGTCTGGAAAATTTTTATAGAACTCTTGAAGATTCCATTTATAATGTTATGTCTTTGGACGAGGTAAAACGGTTTTATTCATGAAAAAATTCGGAAAAATATTTATTACATTTATAGCAATTGTTCTATTATGTTGTATTGGTGCATTTTGTTACGTAAAGCAACAGTGTTCTCCTGTAGTAAAGGGAGAATCTGATAATGATGTACGAGTAGAAATTCCTTCTGGAATGAGCGTAATGTCTGTTGCTAAAACATTAAAAGAAAACAATCTTATTAGAAATGATAAAATGTTTTATTATGTGGCACGCTTTCCACAGTTAAAAAAAATATTTTTCCCTGGATATGAAGATTCTGCATTTGCTTTGAAAAGCGGTATTTATCATATAAAAGACAACATGAATATTGTTGAAATCCAAACATTACTTTCTTCTGGGCAACAGGAGTATATTAAGGTTTCAATTCCAGAAGGCTTAACTATTTCAAAAATTGCTTTAATTCTTGAAGAAAATAATGTATGTTCAGCATCAGATTTTATAGAAACTGCAAAAAATCCTAAAATGGCTGAAAAATATTCTATTCCTTCAAAAACTTGTGAAGGTTATCTTTTCCCAGATACATATTTTTTCACAGCTGGTATGAGTGCGTCTGAAATTCTTGATATTATGATTAATAATTTCAGTGAAAAAATAAAAACAATTCCAAATCTTTCTGAAAAAAATGCTGCTGATTTATTTGAGACTGTAAAACTTGCGTCAATTGTTGAACGTGAATATAGAGTTGATGATGAAGCGCCTTTAATTGCCAGTGTATTTAAAAATCGATTACGTCGTACTATTGGTCTTTATTCTTGTGCAACAGTCGAATATATAATTACAGAGATTGAAGGACGTCCTCATCCCGATAGAATTCTGATTGCAGATACCCGAATTGATAGTCCATATAATACTTATCTTTATGCAGGACTTCCACCAGGACCAATTTCTAATCCTGGTCTTGTAGCTTTAGAAGCTTCTACAAATACTCCTTCAACTCAGTATTATTTTTTCCGTGTTGTTGATGCCGATGCTGGACGTCATGTTTTCTCAAAGGATTTTGATGAACATGTCCAGAATAATATTCTTTATACAAAAAAGACTGCGGGAAAATAAACTTTGGCCGGTTATATTTCAAACGAATCAATTGATGCAATCCTCAATACAAGCGATATAGTTGCTACAATCGGTGAATATACAAGATTGGAACGACGTGGTGGTAACGATTATTGGGGGTGCTGTCCTTTTCATGGGGAAAAAACTGCATCTTTTCATGTAGATGGGGATAAGAAATTTTACCATTGTTTTGGCTGTCATAAAGGTGGAAATGTAGTTAATTTCATAATGGAGATGGAAAAACTTTCCTACGTTGAAACATTAACTATGCTTGCTAAAAAAGCTGGTGTTGTAATTAAATATCAAGATGGTTATAAGCCAAATGATGAAGATGTAAAACGTCGTAATGAAATTGATCAGTTTATTGAATTATATGAACGTACAGCTTCTATGTTTCATTACATGCTTATGGAAACAGAACAGGGTAAAAAAGCTCTTGAATATATTACTCAACGCGGACTAACAAAAGAAACAATTGAAAAGTTTAAGCTCGGTTATGCTCCTGCAGACAGAAAATGGCTTAAGCAGTTCCTTGTTAAGAAAAATTTTTCCAAGGAATTTTTAAATCGTTCAGGATTGTTCAGTCAGAAATATCCGGATTATTCTTTTTTTTCCGACCGCTTAATGTTTCCTATCTTCAATAGAAAAGGACAGGTTGTTGCGTTTGGTGGACGTGTAATTCCACCTGCAGATGAAAGTCAGCGTAAATATTTGAATTCTGGAGATTTGCCACAATTTAAAAAGCGTGAAACTTTGTTTGGTTTTAGTTTTGCCAAAAATTCTATCCGTGAAAATAAAAAAATCATTTTCTGCGAAGGAAACATGGATGTAATTGCATATCATCAATGTGGATTAGATTATGCAGTTGCAACATTGGGAACAGCCCTTACAGAAGAACATATAAAAATGATTCATGGATTTGTTGCCGGTGGTGAAGTACTTCTTTCTTTTGATTCTGATGGGGCTGGTATAAATGCTACTTGGAAAGCAATAAAACTTTGTCGTGAGCATGATTTAACGGTAAAAATTATTCGCCTGAAAGGTGGAAAAGATCCTGCAGAAATTATGCTTAAATACGGTGCCGAAAACTTGACGGTACAAGTTAAAAATGCTATATTAGATAGCGACTATCTTTTAATTAGACTAGGTGAAAAATATCCTATGGACACTCCAGAGGGTAAAACAAAGGCTGCATTGGAGTTTTTCCAGTATGTAGATGCACTTCAGTCGGATATATTAAAGGAGTCGTGTCTGGAGCAGTTGTGCCAGACATTCAATCTAAAACCGGAGGCTGTAAAAAGAGATTTTAACAATCGGAATCAAGCCCGTGAACGCGCAAATATCCGGCAAAATAATAATCAGACAGAACAAATTACACAAATTAAACTTGACGCAGAATTGCGTGGATTAATTGCTGTAACTGCGGATTTAAACCTTTTTAAGGTGTTGCGAGAAAGAGTTTCCGAATCCGATTTTCAGAATCAAGCTGCCAGAAGGTTATATAACATACTGGAAGAGTGCTTTAATGAACAAATCTTCACTATAAGAGATATTCTAAGTAAATGTAATGATGAAAACTTGGTTCGATTAATTACCGAAACAATTTCGTCTGGCGTGTATCAGAGTGAACAGGTTAGTATCGTCGTACAGGATACTATTAATTATATTGAAAGAAATAAACTTGATACCCAGAGAAATAAATTATTACAGAGAATACGGGAATATACGGTGGTTACACCAGAAGATCAGGCTCAATTACAGGCGCTTCTTGCAGAAAAACTTGAACTTGATAAAAAAGTTCAGGCATTAGGGAAAAAGTAAGGTGAACACTTTGATGGATGAGACAAGCGCTACAGCATTAGCTAGCAATCCGGCTGTAGAAAAACTCATTGAGTTTGCAAAAACTAAAAAAGTTATTACATGGGATGATGTAATAGAATATCTTGGACAGGATTTTGTTAATTCTGATGAATTAATGGAACCTGTATTAAAATTATTAAAAGATATAAAGAAAGAACCTGTAGAAACAGGAATTATCGGTGTTGATGATCCTGAAGAAGATGATGGTCTTGTTGATGATGACGAAGATGATATCATGCTTGATCAGGATGATGATGATGTATCACAGGAAGATGAAACTGTTTCTGAAATTGAAAAAGCCGAAAAAGCTTCTAAAAACAGACTAGTAAATAGTGATAAAGATTCAAGTGTTGATGATCCAATCAGACTTTATTTAAGAGAAATTGGTAAAGAAAATCTTCTTACAGCTGAACAGGAAGTTGAACTTTCTAAAACTATGGAAGATGGAAATAATATCATTAAAGATGTAATTAAAAATTCTGGTATTATGATTCCTGAATTCTTTGCTATTGCTCAGAAAGCATTTACAAGAATTGATATTCACGAACCTGGAAAAACTCGTAAAGAAATTAATGAAGAAATGGCAGATAAACGCCGTCTTAAGAGTTTCTATGGAGAACATATTAAGCCTGTTCTTGCTCAGATGAAACAGTATATGGCTCTTAAGAAACAGCTTTTTGAAAGTGAACAGTCTTGTGCTATCTTCCAGAATCCTCAGCTTGTAGCTTTACGTGAAGAAATTTTACCAGAACTTCAGAAAGTTGACATTCAGACTGAAGAACTTGATAAATTTACTCAGAAGTATCGGGATGCAACAACAAAGATTGAAAACTATCGTCTTGAACAGGAAAAGAAGATGAAGGAACTTCGTATTTCAAGTCCTTCAGAACTTCGTAACCTTGGTCGTAAAATTTCAATCAAATCAATGGCTGGAAAACTTGAACAGGAACTGAGCATGAGTGCAGATGAGATTCGTGAAATCTATACTCAGATTCAGAAAATTGACCGTAAACTTCTCAAACTTGAATATGAATTTGAAAATGAAGTAGACGAAATCCTTAAGATGGCACAGAACATTGAACATGGCCGTGTAATGATGGAAAAGGCAAAGAATCGTTTGATTAGTGCTAACTTGCGTCTTGTTGTTTCCATTGCAAAAAAATATACAAACCGTGGACTTCACTTCTTTGATTTGGTTCAGGAAGGAAATATTGGTTTGATTAAAGCTGTAGAAAAGTTTGAATATCGTAAAGGATTCAAATTCTCTACATATGCTACATGGTGGATTCGTCAGGCTATTACTCGTTCAATTTCTGATCAGGCAAGAACAATTCGTGTACCAGTTCATATGATTGAACAGATTAATAAAGTTGTTCGCGAAAGTCGTCAGCTTATGCAGAAACTTGGTCGTGAACCAACTGATGAAGAAATTGCACAGCAGCTTGGATGGCCACTTGCAAGAGTTAAGCAGGTTAAAAATGTTGCTCGTGAACCTATTTCATTGGAAACACCAATTGGTGAAGAAGAAGATTCAATTCTTGGAGACTTCATTGAAGATAAAGAAGTTGAAAATCCAGCTTCACAGACAGCATTTACTTTGCTTCAGGAACAGTTGCGTTCTGTATTGAATACATTACCTCCACGTGAACAGGAAGTATTGAAAATGCGTTTTGGTTTGGAAGACGGTTATTCACTTACATTGGAAGAAGTTGGTCTTTATTTCGATGTAACTCGTGAACGTATTCGTCAGATTGAAGCAAAAGCTTTGAGAAGACTTCGTCATCCAAGAAGAGCTAATGGTTTAAGAGATTATATCGAAACCTAAAAATGAATCAAAATCTACGATAATTGAAATAATTGTCGTTTTTAATTATAGTAAATATTATTTTTTAATGAGGACCTAATAATGGTAACATCAGAAGTTTTTGATAATTTGAAAGCATTGCAGGATATTCTTGTAAAAAAGAATGAATTGGAAGCAAAAGATTCATCAGCTCCTAAGCAGTTGCAGAATCAGGAAGATTCACTTGTAAAAACTCAGAAAGAGTTCATTGAACAGAAAGCTGAATATGATGCAACAGAAGCAAAAGTTGCAAAGTTAAAGGTTGAACTTGAAGACGCAGTTAAGATGCGTGAAGAAGGTGAAAAGGGTGTTGCTAACAGTACTACACACCGTGAATATGAAGCTCTTGAAAAACAGATTGTAGAAGCTAAAGATAAAGAAGACGAAGTAAGACGTGAACTTCAGAAAGAAGAAAAAGAACTTGCTGGTCTTAACGAAAAACTTAAAAATTCTGAAGAATTAATCGAATTCCAGAAAAATGAATATGAAACTTCTAAACAGTCAATCGATAATGAACGTGCTGGATATAAAGCTGAATTAGATAAACTTGCTGTAGAAGAAGAAAAGATTGCTCCAAATCTTGATCAGGAAATCGTTTTCAAATTACAGAGAATTATTCAGAGAAATAAAGAAGGTATCGTAGCTGTACGTAATGGTGTATGTACAGGTTGTCATATGATTTTACCAGCTAACTTTGCTAATGAAGTACGTGAAGGTGACAGCATTAAGTTCTGTCCTTATTGTAGCCGTATCTTGTTCTACGAAGAAGTAAGTGAAGATCAGGTAGAAGATTACTCTGATATTGGAGCTGCAGGAAGTCTTGCAGACTTTGATGATGAAGACGAAGAAGGCTTCGGAGAAGATGACGAAGTATTCGGAGACGAATCAGAAGATAATGAAAACTTCGACGATTCAGACGAATCATTTGATGATGAAGATGCAGCAGATGATGAATTTGATGACGAAGAAGAAACTGACGAAGAATAAAAATTAACAGGTGGAATATAACCGCGTTGTTATTTCTTGATGATAAGATATAACGATGAGTTAAAGTCCGGGCTCCTTCGGAAAAGATGCCGGGTAACAACCGGGCAAAAACTGGTAGCTGTAGATTAATTTCTGCATAGTCCAGTTTTTGACAGACAGTGCAACAGAAATATTACCGCCTGGTAACAGGTAAGGGTGAAAAGGCAGTGTAAGAGACTACCGCATATTCTGGTAACAGGTATGGCTTGAAAACCTCATTTGGAGCAAGATTAAGCAGCAGTTATGTATTTCCGAACAATACTGCGGGTAAATCGCTAGAGGTAAATGGTAACATTTATCGCGGATAGATGGTTATTGTTACGAAAGTAATAGACAGAACCCGGCTTACTATTCCACCTTTTTTTTTATATAGAGTAATGAAAGATAAATATACAGTAGATAATAACAACTATGGTCATCGCTCTAACACATGGCTGCCAAAAGTAATTAAGGCAGCCACTGTTGTTATATTTGCCGTAGGTATAATACTTGGTACTGTATATTTTGTAAAAAAGTATAATAGTAATCGAATTACTGTAAACACAATTAAAGAAGCTTGGGCTGAATACGACTATCAGCGTGTTTACGAACTTTCAAAAGCATTTCTTCAGGAAAATCCATATAACAATTCAGCTTTAACTTATTATAGTTATGCCTGTTTTTTCCTGGCCCAGTCTCAGACAGATACACAACTTTCACAATCATATCTTGATGAATGTATCAATAATATTCGAATTGCACTTTATGAATCAAGCAAGAGTTTAACTCCTCAATTACAGTATATGCTTGGTCGTGCTTATTTTTATAAAAATACAATTACAACTTATTATTATGCAGATTTAGCTGTAAAATATCTTTTATTGGCTAAAGAAAACGGTTTTGAAGCAGATGATATTGCTGAATATCTAGGATTGAGTTATGCCGCCTTAGGTATGACAATGGAAAGTATTGCAGCTTTTACAGAGGCACTTCTTGTTCGTGAATCAGATGCATTACTTCTTTCTATTGCAGAGCAGTATTACAATATAAAAGAATATGGCGCTGCTGAATCTTATTTATTTAGAATTATCAAAAATAGTGAAAATGATGATATAATAATTAAAGGTGAAATTTTATTAGGTAATATATATATTGCAAAAGAAAATTATGATGAGGCTCAAAAAGAATTTGAGAATGTTTTGAAAAAAAACGAAAATTCTGCTGACGCACATTATGGAATTGGTGTAATATATGAGAAGCAGGGTAATATTGTAAAGGCTAGAGCTGAATGGCGACAGGCTTTGAAAATCCAGGTTAACCATGCCGGGGCTTTGCAGAAAATATCTGAAAATTAAAAATTATATATAAAATCTGTGGGAGGATTTTTATGGGATTCTTTGATAGCTTTACAACTGATATTGGTATTGATTTAGGTACCTGTAATACTTTGATTTATGTTCGCGATAAAGGAATGGTTATTGATGAACCTTCTGTAATCGCTGTTGAAAAAGGTACAAAACGAATTGTTGCAGTTGGAGCAGAAGCTAAACGCATGCTTGATAAAACTCCTGGCAACATTATGGCTATCAGACCTTTGGCTGACGGTGTTATTGCTGATATTGATAGCACTGAAAAAATGATTAAATATTTCATTTCTAAAATTATTCCAAGACATCATTTGTTTAAATCTGTTCGTATGAAGATTGGTATTCCTTCTTGTGTAACCGAAGTTGAAAGACGTGCTGTAATTGAAGCCGCTCTTAAAGCAGGTGCCAAAGAAGTTGAAGTAATTGAAGAAAGCCGTGCTGCTGCAATTGGTGCTGATATTCCAATTTTTGAACCAGCTGGTCACATGATTTGTGATATTGGTGGTGGTACTGCAGAAATCTCTGTAATTTCATTAGGTGGTATGGTTGTTACTCACTCAATCCGTGTTGGTGGTGATAAGTTTGATGAAGCCATTGTAAAACATGTAAAGAGTGTTCATAACTTGATTATTGGTCAGCCAGCTGCTGAAAGATTAAAGATTCAGATTGGTAATGCTGCTCCTGAAAAAACTATTGAAAAAATGGAATTGAAAGGAACTGATGCTATTACAGGTCTCCCACGTCGTCTTGAAATCGACTCTGTAGAAGTACGCGAAGCATTAAAAGAACCAGTTACAAAAATCGTAGAAGAAATTAAATCTGTATTAAGCGAAACTCCTCCAGAGCTTGCTTCTGATATTATTGAACGTGGTATTGTTATGACAGGTGGAGGTTCTATGTTGCGTGAACTTCCAAAACTTATTTCTAAAGAAACTGGTGTACCTGTTATTCTCGTTGAAAAACCACTTGAATGTGTTGCTCTTGGTGCAGGAAAGGCTTTTAGCCTCTTTAAAGATATGTACTCTGAACGTACTATCTACGACAGTTTAAACGACTAAAAAGTAAGTTCTCCTTATGCGTAAGAAACTTCACTTTTCTTTTAGAATTAAATTATCAGAAATTCTCCTTGTGGTGTTGATTATTATCTCTGGAACTTTACTTGGTTTTAGTTCTGGTAGATTTGTAATCAGTTTTAAACAGGTAGGTTTTTCTTTTGTTTCTTCAATAGATAAAGGTGTTCATTTTGTTGTAAACGGAATTACAGATGGATTTAATGCTGTTGGTGAATTGCGTAAACTAAAAAAAGATTATAATGAACTTGTTATTAAACTTGAAAATTACGAAGAAATGCAGCGATCTAATGCTGATATTCGTAAAGAAAACGCAAGATTAAAGGAACAACTGGATTTTGCGGTATCTATTGATGAAAAAAATATCCCTGCTCAGATTATTTCCCGTGATCTTGATAATGCCTTTTCATATCTTACAATAGATAAGGGAAGTGTTAATGGTATTAAGAAAAATATGCCTGTTGTTGCTTTCCAAAACGGAAATAATGGTCTTGTTGGTAAAGTAATTCAAGTTGGAACTTTCACTTCACAAATCATGCCTATTTACAATATTAATAATATAGTTTCTGTCCGTATTCAGAATACCCGAGACTTAGGTTTGGTAAAAGGGTTAGGAAGTCAGGAACAGCCATTACTGCTTCAGTATATCCGTAAGCGTGTATTAGATGAACTTCACTTTGGAGATATTATTGTTACATCTGGTGAAAACGATAATTACATGCGCGATATTCCTGTTGGAACAATTTCTAAGATTCAGGTACTTGATTATAATTCATCTTTAAATATTGAAATCACACCGATTCTTGATTTTTCAAGATTGGAAACTGTTATTGTTGTAAATCAAAAAGAACTTAACGACAGAAAAAATATAAACATGGAAGAGTAGGAGGATAGAATGATAAAATCTTTTTTAATAAGTGCATTTATTTTGCTTTGTGCAACAATTATCGAATCTTCTATTCTTTCTAATATTACTTTTTTGTTTGTAGTACCAGATTTGGTTTTAATGTGTTCAATTTATTTTAGTCTTATAAACGGTAAATCTTTTGGTGAATTAACTGGTTTTGTTAGTGGTCTTTTTATGGATTTTATAACTGGTATTCCTTTTGGATTTAATTGTCTTATTCGTACAATAATTGGATATGTATCTGGATGGTTTTCAAGTTCCATTATTATTTCTGGATTGATTACACCTGTTCTTGCTGTTGGAATTGGAACAATTGCTAAGGCTATATTAATAAATCTTACAGCTTTATTTTTCCCGAACGTAAATATTTATGTTACAGGAATAATTTCTTATGAATTCTTGTTTGAATTTATAGAGAATATTATTCTTGCACCTTTTATTTTCAGATTGCTAAGTTTCTTCAAGGGAGCTCTTGTATTACTTTCGACACAGGATAAAGTAGATAATATCTAAGATGACAGAAGAAAAACTTACTAAAAACGCGAAAATATTTATTCTTCTCATTTTACTTGCTATATGTTTTGTATTGTACATTTATAGGCTTTTTTCAATGCAAATTGTAAATGGTGAGCATTATCTTTCTCAATCTCAACGTATTTCCAGCCAGGTTACTGTTATTTCTGCTCAACGAGGCGAAATTTTTGACCGTAATGCAAACCTTCCTATGGTAATTAATACAGATTCTTTTGCCGTTGAAGTTACTCCTGGTGAAATTCCTGCCGACCGTTACGATACTGTAATGCTTAAATTAGCTAAATATATTGGTATGAATAAGGCAGATATAGATAAGAAAATTCCAAAATCTATAAGACGATCTTATTCTTCTGTTCAAATAAAATCTAACGTTCCATTTACAGTTATTTCAAACATAGCAGAAAATAAAACAGATTTACCTGGTGTTTCCTGGGTTTCAAAGCCAATTAGAAACTATCTGCATACAGGTTCGCTTTCTCATATTATTGGCTATGTAGGTGATATTAACCGTGATGAAATGACTGTATTGTATAATCAGGGATATAATAAAAACAGTATTGTCGGAAAAACTGGTATAGAAAAACAATACGATTCTTTGCTTCAGGGAACTCCTGGTCGAGAAATGTCTACAGTAGATGTTCATGGCCGTATTATTTCTGATACTCCTATTGTTGAAGAACCAAAGATGGGAAAAAATCTTGTTTTAACAATCGATTCTGATATTCAAAAACTTGTTGAAGATTCTCTTGGAGATCGTGTAGGTGCATCTGTTGTATTAAAACCTGCAACTGGTGAAGTTTTAGCAATGGTTTCTTATCCATATTATGATTCCAATATCTTTAGTATGGATGATTATTCAAGAGAATACAGTAAATTATTAAATGATTCTTCTAAACCATTGTTGAATCGAGCTGTTCAGGTTTCTTACCCTCCAGCTTCTACTTTTAAAGTTATTATGTCTGCAGCTATGCTTCAGGAAAAAGCTTTCCCAGCAACAAAGCCAATTGAATGTAAAGGTAAAATGACTTACGGTGGACGTGTTTTCCATTGTCACGTAAAGGAACCTGGTCATGGCTGGCTTGATATGTATGATGGTATGGCTCAATCTTGTGACGTTTATTATTGGACAATTGGACGCGATAACTTAGGTATTGAAAAAATTGCTTCGTATGCACGAGAATTTGGTTTTGGCCAGAGTACACAGATTGATTTACCTAGTCAGGTATCAGGACTTGTTCCAACAGCTGAATGGAAAGAAAAGAAATTCCATGAAAAATGGCTTGGTGGTGATACAATGTCTGTTTCAATTGGTCAGGGATATATGGAAGCAACACCTTTGCAGTTGGCAGATATGGTTGCTATGGTTTCAAATGAAGGTGTGATATATAAACCTCATTTATTGAAAGAAGTTCGTGACCCTGTAACCGACGAGGTAATTGAAGAAATTAAGCCAGCTGTATTAACAGAATCTACTATTGATAATGATGTTTGGAAAGAAATTCAAACTGCCATGCGACATACAGTAACTGATGGTACTATCGAATGGGTATTCCAGCGACAGAAGATTCAGGTTGCTGCTAAAACAGGTACTGCTGAAGTTGATCAGTATAAAAACTCTGCTGATAATAAACACTGGCATTCATGGCTTGTTGCTTATGCTCCATATGATGCACCACCAGAGGATAGAATTTGTGTTGCTACAATTGTAGAAGCTGTAAACAACTGGGAATGGTGGGCTCCTTATTGTACAAATATTATTATTCAAGGCTATTTTGCAAAACAGAATTACGAAGAAGCTGTTGATGCTTTAAAGTATCAGTCGGTAATTGAAGAATTAAGACGTAATGCAAATACAAGACGGGAGTAGGGGATAGAGATGAAAAATAAGTTTTTTTCAATGTTTGATTATGTACTCATTCTAGTTGTTCTTATTCTTGTTTCAATTGGTGTTATGTTTATTTATTCTTCCAGTATTAACTCTGAAGGTATTTCAGTAACAAATGAGTATCTTAAACAGATTATTTGGGCTTCAATTGGTTTCGTCTTGATGATAGGTTTAACAATCTATGATTACAGACGAATGGAACCTTTATCTGTATATTTATATATTGCTTTAATCTTATTACTTATCTATACACGAATTTTTGGCCGTTATGTTAATGGTGCAAAAAGCTGGATTGGTATTGGTGAATTTGGGGTTCAGCCATCTGAGTTTGGTAAAATTTTCTTTATTCTTTATTTAGCAAGAGTACTTGATGATTCTATAAATGTAAATCCATTAAAAAGATTTGCTATGGCCACTGGGGTATTATTATTACCAATGGGATTAATTCTTATTCAGCCAGATCTTGGAACTGCCAGTGTTTATTTACCAATTTACATTATTATGTGTTTCATTGCTGGTATTCCACTTAAGTTCCTTTTATATGTTTTAGGATTCGGTATTATGTCTATATTCTTTGCCATTTTGCCTGTATGGAATGCCGAAATTGCCGTTACACCTTTATCAATCATTTCTATTCTTACAAATATGAAACTCAGAATTATTTTGACTGGTGCTGTTATTGTTATTACATTACTCGGTTATGTAATTCGTCGTTATCTGCATGGTCCAAAATATATTTTCTGGATTACTTATTTTTTCTCAATCATATCTCTTGCCTTGCTTTTCTCGTTAGTTATGGGGAAAGTTCTTAAGGATTATCAGATTAAACGTTTGATTATCTTTATGAATCCTAATAAAGATCCGTTAGGTGCTGGTTGGAATATTATTCAATCTAAAGTTGCAATTGGTGCTGGTGGCTTCCTTGGACAAGGATATTTAATGGGAACTCAGAGTCACTATCGATTCTTACCACAACAAAGTACAGACTTTATTTTTAGTATCTTATCAGAAGAATTCGGTTTTGTTGGTGGATGTGCAATCTTCTCATTATATTTAATTATTTTATTAAAGATTTTGTATATTATCCGCAAATGTTCTAACAGATATGGTTGCTATATTTGTGCTGGAATTTTTGGAATGCTTATTTTCCATTTCTTTATTAATGTTGGAATGGTTATGGGAATGATGCCTATTACAGGTATTCCTTTATTATTTTTATCTTATGGTGGTTCTAGTCTTCTTATGGGAATGTCATGTATTGGCTTGTTGATGAACATTAATTACCGTAAAGCTGATTTAAAATAACAATTTACTTTCCATAATGTGTCTTCTGTCTACCAATATATCTCAAAAAACAAGACGTAAGCGTCAATTTTTAACCTCCTACGCATCAATTTTCCAAGTCCCTTCTTCTTTGAATTCAGTTATTTTGATGTTCCATGGGAGTAATTTTTCAAAATCTTTTTCTGATTCACAGAATGGTGCCTGGTCAAAAACGCAACGCAAGTATTCATATGGATCCAGCTTATAAAGTTTTGCATTTTCAATAAGTGTAAATAAAAAACAGGAACTTTCAGCGCCAGTTTCAGAACCTGAGAAAAGCCAGTTC